>CAZAUW010000007.1:0-14864 GCA_964488295.1 uncultured Candidatus Peribacteria bacterium | reverse complement strand
GGGGCCCGGGCCCAGGGGTGTTCTAGGCCGACGAGTTCACCGGCCGCCGGATGGCCGGGCGTGGCTACGGCCACGGTTTGCACCAGGCGATCGAGGCCAAGGAGAAGGTGGAGGTCCAGTGCGAGAGCAAGACGCTCGCCACCATCACCTTCCAGAATTACTTCCGCTTGTGTGGCAAGTTGGCCGGCATGACCGGCACGGCCCAGACGGAAGAGGAGGAATTCGAATCCATCTACCGGCTGCGCACCATCGTCATCCCCACCCACCGCCCGATGATCCGCAGCGACCGCAGCGATGCCATCTACAAGACCGTCGCGGCCAAGTTCAAGGCGGTGGCCGCGATCGCCGCCGAAAAGTACCAGAAAGGCCAGCCCGTTCTCATCGGCACCACGAGCATCGAGAAGTCGGAAGTGATGAGTCTGCTCCTGGACCAGCAGAAGATCCCGCACCAGGTGCTCAACGCCAAGCAGCACGAAAAAGAAGCCGAGATCGTGGCCAAAGCGGGGCAGCGCGGAGCCGTCACCATCGCGACCAACATGGCCGGGCGCGGCACCGATATCAAGCTGGGTGCGGGGGTGAAGGACCTTGGCGGGCTCGTGATCCTGGGCACCGAGCGCCACGAAGCGCGCCGCATCGACAACCAGCTGCGCGGCCGCTCTGGCCGTCAGGGCGACCCCGGCGAAAGCCTTTTCTTCATCTCCATGGAGGACGATTTGATGCGGCTCTTCGGCGGCGACCGCCTGAAGGCGATGATGGAGCGGCTCAAGGTGCCCGACGACATGCCGCTCGAGAACCGCATGGTCTCGCGCAGCATCGAAGGCGCGCAGAAGAAGGTGGAAGGCCGCAACTTCGACATCCGCCGCCACGTGCTCCAGTACGACGACGTGATGAACAAGCACCGCGACATCATCTACAAGAGGCGGCAGAAGGTGTTGGAGAAGATTGTGGAATCCGAAAGCGATCAGCGATCAGCGGTCAGCGATCAGTCAGTTGCCATGAGTTGGCCGTTGCACGAGGAAATCTTGCAGGAGCTTCAGCGCGAGGTCGCGTCCATCATCGACCTCCACGCGCCCGGCGACGATACCGACGAGTGGAATGAGCAGGAGATGTTCGAAACGCTGGCAGCGCTCCACAGCCCCTTCCGCGACGTGATGCCGCTTGAGAAAATCCAGAGTTTCCACGAGCGCGAAGCGCTCAAGGATTTTGCCGCACAGGTCGTCCTGGATTACTACGCGCAGAAGTGTGCCGAAGCGGAGAGCGACGGCGTGGCACGGGCCGAAAGCCTCATCACGCTGCGCAGTATCGACACTCACTGGATGGATCACATCGACGACATGTCGCACCTGCGCGAGCAGGTGGCGTTCTCGGGATTCGCCCAGCGCGATCCGCTCATCGAGTACCAGGACCAGGGGTTCCGGCGTTTCCAGGAGCTGCTTGCCACCATCAATTCGACGATCGTCCGCACGCTGCTCCAGAGCGACTTCGCCCAATTCGGTTCGGTCCAGATGGTAGAGATGATGCGGGAGGAGCAGAGTAATTTGCAGACCAACGAAGCGCAGATCGAAGGCGGTCTCATCAGCACGGGGATTGATAAGAGCCAGTTTGCCGCGCCTGCGGCCGGACAGGCGGCGAATGTCGTGTCCGATGCTGCCTTAAACGTCACCCGCGTCCAGGCGCCGCCATCGCCCCCGCCCGCATCCAGGCCCCCCAAAGTGGGCCGCAACGATCCGTGCCCGTGCGGATCAGGGAAGAAGTATAAAAAATGCCATGGCAAAGACGCGTAAGCCGCTTAGCCCCATGCCCGTCTCCGTCCCCATCGTCGGCCATCACGCGCTCCTGCGCTCGCTCGCCGATGACCTGGCGGACGGGCACGTGGCCAACGCCTACCTGTTTGCCGGAGACCGGCACCTGGGGAAGTTCACCATCGCGTCGTGGTTTGCGCGCGGGCTGCTCACGGCCGGCCTGACGGGGAAGGCCAAACAGGCGGCGGACGGCCAGATTGACCGCCTGCTCCACCCCGACCTGCTCGTGCTCGACATGCTCTGGATGGAGGAGGTACAGGAGGACGCGGGCGTGATCGCACAGTCATCGAACATTTCGCAGGCCCACCGCCAGAAGAGCAAGGCGAAGACCGACACAATCTCCATCGACGACGTGCGCGTGCTGCAGGAGCGGTTGCAGGATGTGAAAGAAGGGATATACCGGGCGTGCCTCATCCGGTCGGCGGAGCGTTTCCAGGACGAAGCCGTCAGCGCGCTCCTGAAGATTCTGGAGGAGCCGCCCGCAGGCGTCGTCTTCCTGCTCACCACCCAGTCGCTCCCTTCACTCCTCCCCACCCTCGTCTCGCGCTGCCGGGTGCTGCGGTTCTCGCGCGTGACCAGTAAGGAGCTGCATCCGCTGCTGGCGGGCATCGCCGACGACGACCGTGCTTTCATCCTCCGCATGGCCCAGGGCGCGCCGGGGATCGTGCGGCGTTTGGTGGACGACCCCGATGCGCTGCGCATGGCGCGCGCCGTCTCCGCCGCCGCCCGCACGTTTTGGGAAAGCCATTCGGCGCTTGAACGCCTCACGCTGTTGAAGCCCCTGCTCGACCGCACCGCCGAGGCCGATTCCCTCCTGTTGCATCTCGCGCTCACCTTGCGCGAAGAGCTCGCGCCGGCATCGGCGCGCAAGGCCTTAGCGCTCGGGCAGCTTGTCCAGGGCATGGAGACGAACGTCTCGCGGCAGTTGCTGGTGCAGAGGTTTGTGCTGGCATTGCGCTAAAGAGGCGTCGCCTATGTTTTGGAGCATTCAGAGGGGAAATCGAGGAGTTCGACGAAAGCGAGGAAATCGAGGAATCGTCGAACTCCTCGAACTCTTCGTTTTCCTCGATTTCCCCTCTGAACCCTTGCCCACTTTTCTTGACACTGGTAGGATCCATCGCGCCTTTTGCATGGTCTACCTCGTTGTCCTCCTCGGCTCCCTTTTTGGCATTTTTGCGCTCTTCGCGGGGCGGTCGCTGCTTCGCAACCGCGCCATCCGCAGGTTTGTGCGCAGCATCAAGCAGCGCTTCCAGTTCGCTGAGGAGCGGGGAGCCATCCTGATGGAGGAGAAGAAGGTGACGCGGCCGCGCAAGAACCCGCGCACATCGGCCATTGAGCTGCAGCAGGTGCGGTCGCTCATCCGCTTGGCCGAGAAGGCGCTGGCGCAGAGTAAAACGGAGGAGGCGGAGCGCACCTTCATCCAGGCCCTCACCATCCAGCCCCACGCCTTCGACGTGCAGGCGATGCTCGCCAAGCTCTACCTCACGAGCAACCGCGAGAACAAAGCCGAAGCGATGTACAAGGAACTCCTCACCCGTCGCGACGACGTGTCGTTCCACAGCAACCTGGGACTGGCCTACTACCGCCAGCAGAAGTACATCGACGCCTGCCACGCTTACCAGGAGGCGCTCAACCGCGAACCGCAGAATCCCGAGCGGTCGGAGGCTCTCGGCCGCGCGTGCATCGCCGCCCAGAGGTTTGAGGAAGCCGCACCCCTGCTCGAGAAAGCGTGTGCCAGGCTCTCGCGCAGCACCGAGCTGCTGCGCCTGCTCGCCGAGTGCTACCTGCAGATGGGCACCGCCGACAAGGCCGAAGAGACGTACCGGAGGATCAACAAGCTCGAGCCATACGACGAAAGCGTCAAAGCGAAGTTGGTGTCGTTGGCACGGGTATAAAAGTTTTTGGTTTACTGGTTTTTGGTTTTTCGTTATGGAAGAAATTATCGAAACAGGCATTCCTGCCGAACCAAAAACCAAAAACGAATCAACCAAAAACTTCCGTGACGTTGTTTAGTATTCGATAACCTCGACGGTGACATCCCCTTCGACAATCGCCTGACAGCTCAACCTGTCGGGATCCTCCATCACTCCCATGTTCTCTTCGCGGTCGTTACGGGGGCTTAAGTGCTCCATCCCTTGTTTCACTTTGCACATGCAGGTGGTGCAGAAGCCGTTGCCGCCGCACGCATGTTCCATGGGGATGCCGCTATCGAGCGCGATCTGCAGGATGCTCTGCCCGGCGGCGGTTTCCACGGTTTTCTCCTGGCCGCTCACGATGAATGTCACCTTGGGCACCCCGAAAGGATTATGAATTTCCGCGCAGGAGGCAAGGGTATTACGCGGCCAATGTGCCGCGCATGCGGTCTCTTGCGTTTGCCTGGCCGCCCGCGACCGCGCCGGACCCTGCGGATGCGCGTTCCGCCATCCCAATTGCCTCCGCGAGGCGATTGATCCCATCGCGGAAATCATGCGCCAGTTTGTGCCGTGCAGCCTCGTTGCCCGTGCGCGTGACGATGCGCAGTGGCGTGAAAAACATGTTGACCACGAAACTCAGTGCGTTCGACTTTGGAGCCATGCGGTCGTAGGCTTTTTGCGACGGTAATATTCCCTGGAGGGGGATGCCGGCCATGTCGAGCAGACGGAAGAACGTCTTCAGCAGCGTTTCGAGGTGGCGCGACTTCCCCTTGCCCATAGCCTCCAGGACGATCGCGTTCCAGCCGTTGAACGTGGCTGCATTGAATTGTTCCAAATCGAAGTGCGATTGGAGGGAGGAGAATTCCGCCCTGATCCGGCCGGCGAAATACTTGATGTACGGCAATACCTCTTCGCGGGGTAAGCGCGTGCCGTCCGGCAGGGTTGCAACGTACGATCCCATGGCCACCTCCTGCCTGTTTCGGAGTTTTTGCTGCCTTGCCCTGTCCTTCGGTTTGATGGTCTGTGCCATATCCAGTGTAGCGAAGAGGCGCTTCATGCCAGTGCTCACATGGCTGTCAGGTGAATCCAGCAACGTACGCATACTCCCCCGGTCAGTTTGCCGGAGGGCATCAACCATCTGTGGAGATGTCGTCGTTTCTTCACGATCACTCGTACCGCGGGTCGTGTCAGGGTGTTGCGGGGCATGTTCAGTCATAGATATGTGTGTTACTTTACTTATATTATATAATACTTTTCAAAATATAGCAAATACCCCATTTGCCCTCACCCCCACTAGTATTCCGGTATTCCGGTACTCTAGCATTTCCCCATGCGTAACCTCCTCGCCATCTCAGGTCTCCGCATTGCTGTCGGGGGCACGGAAGTCGTCCGAGGCATTGATCTGGCTGTCAACGAGGGCGAAATCCACGCCATCATGGGGCCCAACGGCTCGGGGAAATCCACGCTCGTGAATACGCTCATGGGACATCCCAAATATCAGGTGCTCGGCGGATCGGCGACATTCAAAGGGGAAAACTTGTTTGCGATGGAAACATCTGACCGGGCGTGCGCGGGGTTATTCCTCGCGTTCCAGTATCCCAAGGAAATCGCGGGAGTCCGGCTGCGCAGCTTCCTCTTTGCCGCCTACAGCGCGCAGATGGCGGCGCGCGATCCGGACCGCAAAAAAATATCCCCGATCAAGTTCAAGACATTGCTGGGCGAAAAGATGCGGGAGTTGGCGATGGATCCCTCCTTCGCCGAGCGGTTTGTGAACCAGGGCTTCTCGGGAGGGGAGAAGAAGAAAGCCGAGGTGCTGCAGATGTCGCTGCTTGAGCCGTCACTCGCGCTCCTCGACGAGACCGATTCGGGGCTGGATATCGACGCGCTCAAAACCGTCGCGGAGGGTGTGAACCGGATGCGGTCCCCCCACTTCTCGGCCGTCATCGTGACCCACTACGCCCGCCTGCTCGACTATATTACCCCCGACCATGTTCATGTGATGGTCAAGGGTAAAATTGTGGCTTCGGGAAGCAAAGAATTGGCAACGAAGCTCGAAAAAGATGGCTACAGGGAATACGGCATGGAAGAATCTCCCGCGCTTTCCCTCGATATTGCATGAAAAATTGCATGAAAACTACTATTGTTGAGTCACAAGCTCCCCAATCAGCCCAACAGGAACTGGAGCGCTTTCTGGAATCTGCCGTGTACGGACAGCAAGTTAAAGAGGCGATTTTGTCAGGAATGCCGGAGACTATCATATTTGGGATGAATTTGATCCTGACGGACCAGCGTTTAGCCACCGATCCCCACAGGGAAGTCATTCAAAACTACGCAATGGAAGCCATCAGTTTGGCTCATCAGCAAGAACGTTGCTCCCCGGGAAAGCCGGCGAATGATTTGCTGGCACATTTCTCGCAGGAGCACTTTGCTCTTCTCAACAGCTTAGCCCAGCGGATATAGCCTTACTGTTTCGAGACAAACGGATTCCCTTTGGTGTAAAACCGCAGGAGCCGCCTTGCCCAATGTTTGGCATAACCCACGCCCACGCGCGGGCGTTTCACGATCACGATGTGCTCAGGCTTCTCTGGCGCTGCGATGTACAAATCCTCGCTCAGCAGGTCGTGCCCATTCAGCCGCCGGTCAATACCCATCGCCTTGCACAGGAGCCCCGGCCCCGATGTCTTGTCCCCGATATTCTTCACGGGCTCCAGTGCGCGAATCAGCACGGCCGACGCGTGGCCTTCTGCTTCCGTCACCACATTCAGGCAGCAGTGCATTCCGTAGATGAGGTATACATAGGCATGTCCCGGCGGTCCGAACATCACCTCCGTGCGCTTCGTCCGTCCTTTGGATGAATGCGCCGCCAAATCATGCTCGCCCAGGTACGCTTCCGTCTCTACGATCCTACCGATGCGCGGTTTTCCATGCACCACGTGAATCAACTGTTTCCCCAGTAACTGCTTTGCCACTGTCACGGTATCGCGGTCGTAGAAGGAGTGGGGGAGAGGACGCATCGTATGCCGTATATCGTATGTGGTATGTCGTATCAATCATTCTTGTATGCGACATACGATATACGACATACCATATACGGTTAGAAGATGATCCTCACTCCTCCCAACTCATCATATTCAAACGGGTGGCTGTGGTGGATGGAGCCGATGAAGATGCGGTTTTTCTTCATGTGCTGCTCCCGGGCCACTTCGTTGATGGTCGCGGGGCTGAACTCGGCTTGCTTGTAGACGGTGCTTAAGTGGAACTGCGGGTAGAAGCCGGCGCGCTGCAGCTCGGGCACCACGCGCCTGATGTCCTGGTATTTGGCGTTGGCGGATTCGGGTTGCGGGCTGCAGTGCAGGAGCGTGATGTGGAGGCCCACTTCGTTTTTGTGGATGTAGTCGAGGATCGGCTGCAGGCGGCTCACATTGTTGATGAACACCACGAAACGGCCGGGGGGGAGGGGGCTGAGGCGGCGGCGGGGAAAACCATGGACAGGCCACAATGGCCGGGGGAGGCGAAGCGCGAAGCGCAGGATGTAGTCTTCGTAGATCATGCAGAGGACGACGACGGCCGCGGGCACGAAGTACAGCGCGAAGAAGAGGAGATTTTGGGGGTTGATCATGATGTTGCCGACGATCCCGGCGGCGGTGGCGAGGAGCGCGAGGAAGACGAGGATGCCCGGCGCGCGGTAGGTTCGCTTTAGATCCGGCCTGCTTTCCTTGAGGATCAAATTGCCGAGCGCGAACAAGCTCATCACGCCGAGGAACGCGATGGTATAGACGCCTGCGAGCGAGAGCAGGTCGCCGTGAGTGAGGAGCAGGATGGAGCCGCAGAGGAGGAAGAACCCGAGCACGATGCGCGGGAAGGAGCCGCGCGTGGTTTTGGCAAAGAAGAAGCTGGGCAGGCAGCCGTCGGCGGTCATGCGCTGCACAAGCCCGCTCACGCCCACGTAGGCGGTGAGCACCGCGCCACAGAGGACGAGGAACGCGTCAACGACCAGCAGATACTGGAACCACTGGCCGCCGATGACGGTCGCCACGTTGGCGAGGAGGAAATCCTGTGCTCCCACGATCCTGGCGTAGGGGAGCGCATGGAGCACGGCCAGGGCGATAAGCGGATTGAAGATCGTCACGCCGATGAGCATGTTGCGAAGGGTCTTGCGGAACACCCCGCGCCGCTGCTCTTCCACGAAGTTCGCCGAGCTCTCGAAACCCGACACACCCAAGAGCGAAGCCGAAAAGGCCAGGAAGAGCGTGCGCATGAACCCGCCGTTGCCGTTGGCCACGCTGATTGTCTTGATAAAATTTGCGTCGAAGTATGAATGCCCGGTAAAGGCGTAGCGGGCTCCCAGCGCCAAAAAGAGCGTCAGCACGAGCACATGGATCACGAAGATCGAGAGCGCCACCTTCGCAGAGTCCTTCACGCCCGCGATCACGAGCAGCGCGAAGACGAACAACACGACCACCGTGACGGGAATAATCGGGAAGCCGACATCGTGCTTGAGCAGGAGAAGCGCCGCGTTGTGCACGCCGATCCCTAAGTACTCCACGCCCACCTTTGCCGAAATCACCGCGGTGGCGACATACGAGAGCAGCGTCATCACCGCCGCCAGCGCCGCGATGGTCTTCGATGAACTATTGAGCAGGCAGTTGTACGCCCCTCCGTTCACCGGCAGTGCCTCCACCACCTCGGTGTACACGAGCTTATAGAGCAGCAGCACGATGCCGATGAAGAGCAACACGAACGGCGCCAGCGCCCCCGCAAAGAGGATCGCGATGCCCGCCACGTACAGCGCGGAGCTCAGGATGTCATTCCCGCAAATGGCGGTGGAGGCCGCCTGGCCGAGCTTTCGATGGTCGGTTTTTTCCATGCGATCAGAGAAGTATACAGGAAGACCGGCGTGCGCGGAAGAGTGCCGATGCCTGTTTGTAGCATCCGCAAGCCGAAGTTTCAAGGGTAGATTTCAGGGGAGGACGGGTGCCGCCTTCATGCCGGGCTTCTTGCGTGAGGGGATTCGCACAGGAGTGTTTGTTGCAGGCTGTTCTTGCGTGTGTTCATTTGGCATCAGTGTGTCAATCATGTGTACGAAGATGGGCGGAACCATTGTGAATATACCTTTGTCGAAAGCTCTGTAGAGCGCAATAGCAAATGCGTTTTCGTCATTTTGCAGGCATTCCATGATGAATCCCCGCAACGCATTTTCATCCTGGTACAGTGAGGAATTTGCTTCGTGCATCTGGCGCAATCGCGCGATCGTGTGCTGCCATGCTTCGTGAAAAAAAACTGCTTCCAATTCAAAGTGCGCAGTGACTCTATTCACGTGAGGATAGCCTTTGCCCGTAACATGGATATCGCCACTGCCAACAGGTAAGCCGTTTCTGCGTCGCACAGCGCGGAGTTCTTCCGTGAAACATGCGAGTACGGCATCGCGGTCCACCGGCCCCGATTGATTTGCAAGAGCCCGTATGGCGGTCACATACTTGCCTCTACTTGCTTTCAGCAGTGACTGCACCTCCGTTATTGCTCTTGCATCCAAAGGCTTGCCGTTCGCCGTCTCTGCAACACGCAAAACGACACGCGCATCCAAGAGGGTCTGGCTCATAGTCTCACTGTAGGAGTGATGCCGATATGGTCAAGTTTTTACCACTTCCCTGCTTCAAGATGCTACACTGCCTCTCCCATGACCCGTCCGTCAGCTCTCCGCGATCAGAAGGCCAAAGATGCCCGAACAGAGGCGATATTCGGGCACCTCAACCGCGATATCTTCGACACCGCCAACCCCGCGCCGTACGCAGAAGGGGCGAAGAAAGGTGTGGACGAAGCGTTGATCCGGCAAATCTCAGCCGACAAGGACGAACCCGAGTGGATGCTCAAGCATCGGCTAACGTGCCTCAAAATTTTCCAGGAAAAACCGCTGCCTACGTGGGGTGCCGATCTCTCCGCGCTCGACTTGGATGAGATCATTTACTACGCGCGTCCCGGGGTGGCCGAGACGGATGACTGGGCCCAGGTTCCCGCGGATATCCGCCGTGTCTACGACCGCCTCGGCATCCCCGAAGCCGAGCGCAAGATGCTGGCGGGGGTCGGGGCACAGTATGAATCGGAAGTCGTGTACCATAATTTGAAAAAAGAATGGGAGGAGCTCGGCGTGATCTTCTTGGATATGGATGACGCCGTTGCGTGTCAGACTGAGCCCTGTCGAAGTCTGGTCAAACAGTACTTCATGAAATGCGTGCCCCCCACCGACCACAAATTCGCCGCGCTCCACGGCGCCGTCTGGTCGGGCGGGACGTTTTTGTACGTGCCCAAGCGCGTCAAGGTACGTGATCCACTGCAAGCGTACTTCCGCATGAACGCCAAGAATATGGGGCAGTTTGAGCACACGCTCATCGTTACGGAGGAAGGCGCCGATGTGCATTACATCGAAGGGTGCAGCGCGCCGAAATATGGTTCGCATGCGCTCCATGCGGGGCTCGTCGAGATTTTCGTCAAACCGTCGGCCAAATGCCGCTACTCGTCGGTGGAGAACTGGAGCCGCGACACCTACAACCTCAATACCAAGCGCGCGATTGTGGAACGCGACGCCACGATGGAGTGGATCGGCGGCAACATGGGTTCGGGGGTGACGATGCTCTACCCGTGTTCGGTGCTCGTGGGCGAAGGCGCCCGCTGCGACCACATGGCGATTGCCTTTGCCAACAAGGGACAGTGGCAGGATACGGGAGCGAAAGTGTTCCACATGGCGCCCCACACCAGCAGTAAAGTGACGAGCAAATCCATCAGCAAAGAAGGCGGGGTGGCCGTGTACCGCGGCCAGTTGAAAATCGCTCCTCACGCGCACGACTGCACGGCCAACGTGGAGTGCGACGCGCTCCTGCTCGACGATATCAGCCGCACCGACACCACCCCCGACATCCAGGTGCGCAATAACGACGTCACCATCGCCCACGAAGCCACCGTCGGCAAACTCTCCGAGGAAGACCTGTTCTACCTGATGAGCCGTGGCATTCCCGAGGACGAAGCGCGCGCGATGATCGTCAACGGCTTTATAGAACCAATCGTGAGGTTGTTGCCGCTCGAATACGCAGTGGAAATGAACCGATTAATAGAACTCGAAATGGAAGGAAGCGTCGGCTGAAAATGTCACGCTGAGCCATGTCGAAGTGTGGAGATGGAAGGAAGTGTTGGGTGATTTTTTGTCATCCTGAGCGCCTGCCTGCCGGCAGGCAGGGAGTCGAAGTGTAGATGGTTAGCGGTGGCTATGCCCGATCCACCGTATCCGCGCTTCCTTCTCAAATTTCTTGAATTCACGGCCTTTGGTGACAAGTGTTACCTTTTCCATTTTTGCAAGCGCAAGAGCAAACGCATCCGGATATGCCAATCCGCCTCTTGCTTTGAAAGAAGCTGCCCACTGCGCATGCTCTTGGGTGGCAGGCACCAGTATAAGAGGCAAGTCAGCCAGGAATTCCCGTACTCGTTCCCGTAGAGGTGTGCCTCCCAAGATTTCCGTGCCATAGAGCACTTCCCCGTATTGGACCACCGACATGAGCAGTTTTCCATTCCGCTTTTTCTTCAGTAATTTCCCCACCACATCCGCACCCGGCTCATCGTACAAATATGCCAGAAGAGCGGAGCTATCGAGGACGATGTCCATAGAGATACGGGAATTTCCGTTTTTCGTATTCTGCCTCTTCCGCGCGCATGGCGTCTTTGCTTCGTCTCATAGGATCAGCATTGTGTTGCACCGTCACTTTTCCTCATCAATTTGAGGCAGGACTAGCGTCATCAAGTTCCTGATCGTCTGGCTGAGATCAGCCGGCGCGTTTTCCCCTGCATGCATGCTCGAGAGCCGTCTTACCATTCTTGCAAGCAAGCTTCCAAGTTCCGCAGCCGGTCGAAGGAGCAATTCATCACCGAGGGTGTCCCATCGGATGGATGCCACGCGCCGCGCATCGTCGCGCAGTGCCGGGCTATAGCCCGCTTGCGGCAATGCCGAATCGTCCATTGCGGCTATTTCCGCCGCTTTTTGCACCGATGCCGCAAGCGTGATGCCCGGGAATTTTTCTCCCATGCCCTGCTGTAAGTAGCGCTGCAGGGGGACTATGAATGCCAGCATCGCTTCTCTGTTCGGCGCCCGCGGCCGCTCGTAGGCACCGTGAGGAACCTGCCGTGGCGTTGCGGGCGCGGGAGGTTCGCTTGGGTCATGCGATACATCCTCGCCTCTGAGGAGCCTCAAGATTTTGCGACATATCCGGAAGCAACCCCCCGGCGGCTCGTCGGGGCTGCCCGGGGGCGCCTCGGGGAGAGGCGGGGGCCCTTTCTTGCCCGTGTTGCCCGCCTTCGGCGGCTGCTCAAAGGGGTTTTTGGGCGGGAGTTTTTCTGGGATACGGCTCACATCCGGCGATTCTCCGATCGGTCCTACCATGATGCAACTATAGCATATTATTTTGGTTTGTCACCATTCCGTGCCGCCTCCTCTATACTGCCCCGGTGCCTTCCTCCCAAAACCTTTCCATCGCACCGGGGCTTACATCAGCCAACCCGTATAAGCTGCTCTTTGAGCCGCAAAAAACGGCGGAGACAGGCTTCAATGTACATGTGGGCGCGGGGGCGCGGGCGACGGTGATCGAGGAACTCACGGGAACCTCCGAGGATCGGTGGCGGCACTCTGTGCGGGTCATCGTGGAGGATGGTGCGGTTCTCGATTTCATTTCCTTCCAGCATGCGGATGCCGGCGCGCGGCTCACTCTTGATCATCACTCATCCGTCGGTGCCCAAGCGACAATCCGCTGGCATGTCGCCACACTCGGTGGGGGCGAAACGGAGCACACATTGCGGTCGGACGTGAACGGACATGGTGGAGTAAGCGATGTGAACTGGATGTTCTATGCCAAAGGAACGGAGAAACAACGTCTCACCGTCCGAAATGTCTTCAATGCCCCGTACGGGGGAGGGGAGATCACGATGAAGGGCGTGGCTCAGGAGCAGGGGAGTACGAAGTGCGAGGGGATGATTGAGATCGGCCTGCGGGGCGGCGGGACGAATACGTACCTGACGCAGAATGTGCTGATGCTCGACTCGACGTCAAAAGTCGATGCGATCCCGGGATTGGAAATCAAAACCAACGATGTGAAGGCGAGCCACTCGGCCACCGTGAGCCGGCTCACCGAGGAGGATCTGTTCTACTTCGCCGCCCGCGGCATTCCAACGTTGGATGCGCGTAGGATGTACGTGCAGGGCTTTTTGGAGGACCTGACCCAGAAGATCACAGATGCGGCCACGCGCGCAGCGCTGAGCGAAGCGGTGGAGCGGAAGTATGCAACTGGCCGTTGATTTGCAGACCCGTCATCGTATACTTTCCCCATGCACGAATTGCCCGATGCACAGGTAAACCTCGTACCGCTGGAAGAAGATTGCTCGCGCAACATTGCTCCTGATCATGAGCGACTGCCTCTCAGGCAACGGGCTCAGAACAGGCAAAATATTCGCGGAATGATGCATGGAGGAGGTTCTCGGGGGTTGCCAACGGAGGAGGAACTGAAAAAGAGGCAGGACATCCAGAAGCCCGGGAGCGGAAAAGGAGACGACAAAAAAAGACAAGGTTTTCTGCGTCACCGCCGCAGGCGAAATGAACGGCTCAAACGCGGTTTGCGATAGTTCGTGACGACGTATGTATTGAGACAATCCCCGCCCCGCCTTTTCCCACCGACTCATGACACATCTCGACTTGGGTCATTACGATCATGCTTCTCCTGAAATAGCTGCCGCGCGAGCTGCAGGGTGGAAACACCCAGTGAGACTGACAAAAGAAGAACAATTAATCATGGATTGCAGAGCGTCGTTACTGCCTGAACGTGGATTGAACGACAACAGACGGAATATTTGTCCTGAGAGGAATGGTCATCTTCCTCCGGAGTCCTGATGAATTGAGGCACATCCGTTTGTCAATGTCTGCCGGTTCCTGAAGGACACTCATCAGATCAACAACACGCACAGCGAATGATCACAGCGGAATCACTTCGTTGAGCTTGGCTGCGGACGCACTCCTGCTTCCACTCGCGGTCTGCTCGGGCAGCAGCTGGTATCCCCCCTTGAGCAGCTCACTTTTGATTCTTCCGTAGACATCCGCAGTGATTTTAGGAATGGTGAAAACAAATGGTTCACCGGTTTCTTTTGGCCTCTGCATGTTCAACACCCTCAAGCTGCTATCCACATTTTGCAGGATGCGCTCGACGAAGACGCCAATGAAATCAAAGATCCTCGTGCCCGCGGGCGGAAGCACATGCAGCCGGCAACCATCGCCGTTTCCTTCAAGCGAAACCATGATGCAATAATATCCTCTTTCAAAATTTTGTCATTCGCAACGTGTTCACCCCCACCCTTTGGGCTTCCGCCTTCGCCTGTGGGCTACGGACAGACAGGTCGGCGGGCAGGGATCCCTCGATTCCCTGCCTGCCGGCAGGCAGACGCTCGGGATGACAACATCCACAGCATTGTGTAGTAGAGAAGTCCGGCTTCGTCCGTTTGGCGGACTTCGCCGAGATCCGGGCTCCAGCACCCTGGCTCCTTCTCGAGAAGGATACAGAGTGGTGGAGATAGCCCCCGGTCAATTCAATGTCATGATGGCTGTGCTATGCCAGAGCATGACTCAGAGAAAATTCCCTGGTAAGGAAATGTTCCATCCGCAGGTTCTCCTACGGATACCTTGTTACGACTTAGTCCCAATCAGCAGTTTCACCGTGGTGCCTCCCCCTCACCATTTCGCTTCTCAATCGTAATACGTTTTTTCAGCTCTATCAGTCCTCGTGCATGATGCTTGAGTTTCTTTTCCCGTCTCATCGCATCGGCTCTGCATTCATATGCTTCATAGTAGACCAACCTCCATGGGATACCGCTCTTTGTTGATTGGTTCAGAGCCAGATTATGTGTCTGGAATCTTTGCCGGAGATCTTCGGAGTATCCAATATAAAATCGGTCTTTCGAGGAACTGTAGAGAAGATATACGTAATGCATAAAGCGAAATGGTGAGGGGTAAAGGCGCTTTGGGTGCCCCTGCCTTTCATGACTTGACGGGCGGATTGCGATACCCCGCTATCGTTGCGGGGTTCACGTTCCCACTGGACGGGCGGATTTCCCGCATCCAGCGAGCTCT
>CAZAUW010000006.1:0-15267 GCA_964488295.1 uncultured Candidatus Peribacteria bacterium | reverse complement strand
CCGGATGTGCGGCGACCTGCACACTGTCCAAGCGGTCGATGCCCACGGCCACGGAGCACTATGATATCCATTTACGCTATGACTCCAGAAAGGATCGCACGGTAGAGGTGATGGAACAGGTGAGGAAGGACGACCCGTCGCACATTAAAACCATGCGGCACCTGGCAAACAAAGGTATCGCGCATACATTCGAGGATCTCTACCGCGCGGCATCGAAAGACTATGTCTTTCTGATTCCCGGTGACGGTGAATATCCGCCGGAGGCGCTGGTTGGGTGCATGCCCCTCTTAGCCACCTGTGACATTGTGATCTGCCGACGTGTACAGAAGAATTATACCTTCTACCGTCACATGATCTCCGGCGCGTATCGTCACTTCATCCGTCTGCTCTTCGGGGTGGAACTCTACGATCCGGGCACGGTGAAACTCGTCAAGCGCGAGGTGTATACCTCTATCCCGGTGCAATGCGCGAGTGTATTTGTGGAAGCCGAACGGATGATCCGCGCAGTCAAGCGAGGCTACCGTATCGGCACGGTGGAGATTGTCCAGGAGACGCGTAAAGGCGGTAAGGCGCGCGGGGCTCAGTTTGCGACCGTGTGGGATGCGGGGATCGATTTACTTTGGGTGTGGGTCAGACTCATGCTGCTGCATCAACAACCCTGAGAGTGAGAAGGAATGTCATGGGACCTTCCTGCCTTTTCTCGCTTTTCTCACTTTTCTGCCCTTTCTATCATCTCACATCCTCCCAAGCGTGAGTAGCTTCGCGATATCGTAGAACCCGATGAGCACGATACTCATGATACCCCCGATGATGGTGGAGAGGAGCGGAATACCGGTGAGCGCCTCGGCCGCGAAGAGCCCGATGAGGATGAAGGGGCCGTAGCGCATCAGGGTGTGCCAGGCGTCGTCGAGACCGGGAGGGATGAAGGCTTGCACGATATTGGAACCGTCGAGCGGCGGGATGGGGATCAAATTGAAGGCCATGAGCGCCAGATCCACGAAGAGCAGCGCCTCGAAGAGCTGGACGAAGAACCGGTGCAGCACCGGGCCATTGGAGGGGAAATCGAGCAGATCCCACACCGAGAACGCGGCGGACGCCGGTTGCAGGATGAGGAGGAACGCAAACGACACGGCGGCCAGGATCAGGTTACTGGCGGGTCCGGCGAGCGCCGTGAGGAGGGTGTCGCGCCTGGGGTGGCGGAAGTACGACGGATTGATGGGCACGGGTTTCGCCCATCCGAAGTGGACGACTAAGAAGAGCAGTGCGCCGAGCGCGTCGAGGTGCGCGAGCGGATTGAGTGTCAGCCGCCCATGGTCGCCCGGGGTCGGGTCGCCCAGGCGGGTGGCGATGAGCGCGTGCGAAAACTCATGCACCGTGAGCGCGATCAGGAGCGCGATCAGGTAGGCGGGATGGAGCAGGATGCCCATGGGGGAAGTGTAGTGGAAGTACCAACGAAACAAGAAACAAATAATATCCAATGATCAATGACCGAATCACATCTTTGGTCATTTGGTATTTGGTATTGATCCTTATTTTTTTCTTGTCTCTTGGAGAATTTCCCCCAAAACAACCATTGACCTTCGCATACACTCGGGCTATTCTCCGGGCTCGCATGGCTGGTATGTGCTTCAAAACCGGCAAAAAGCCGGCCTTCGGCAACACCCGCAGCCACTCGCTGCGGCACACCCGCCGCACCTTCAAGGCGAACATCCAGAAGAAGCGCGTGTTCGATCCCCGCACGGGCAGCTTCAAGACCATGAAGGTATCTACGAGCTACCTGAGGACATTGGCCAAGAGGCTGCAGGAGGGAAAAATGGCGTGACGAAATATTGAAGATACAAGATGCAATCCAGTGAGTGCCGGTGTTCACCAGGCCATCTTGTGTCTTGTATCTTGCCTGCCTGTCCGGCAGGCGGGTATCTTCGTATCCCGCTGGAGAGGTCGCATAGTGGCCTAGTGCGCGCGCTTGGAAAGCGCGTAGATCCGCAAGGGTCTCGAGGGTTCGAATCCCTCCCTCTCCGCCATAAACCAAGCCGGCAGTGCGTTCAGGGAATACGACATTTCTTATGTTGTTCTTTCTTTGTCTAGCCGGCTGGTTTATGGCGAGCCATGAACCCGAGTCCGCCAGGGCGGACGAGTGGTTCATGGACGCCGGCTATCATAGATACAGGACAATGCGTGCTATCATCCGGATTGCCAACGATCCCTCCTTACTCATGCATCACCGGTCTCTCACCACAGGCATCGCGGCCATCATCGTTGTCGTTATTTCGCTGTCCGCCTGCACGGCACAGCAAGACAATGCACCCCTGATGTCGATGACCCCTGCCACATCATCAGCTGCCGCCTCATCGGAGGTTCCCTGGTTCCACGCTCCATCCAGCAGCAGCTCCTCCGTGAGCAGCCTGGCAAGCATGTCGACAGGCGACAAGGGTTTCCTCGTGGCGCATGAGGACTCGGCTCCGGTGCCACTGTTCGCCGGATGCGTGACGGGAAACGTGACTATTGACTTTATAGACGAGAGCGGAGACGTAGCCTCCGTCGGACGGTTTCAGGATACGTTCTCCTCATCCATGCAATACGTAAATGGGGAAATCTATTTCGTGACGCCTGGGCAGGAGCTGGGTTCGTATGATCTCGCCACGCATGCGAGTGCCACCATTCCGCTGCCCGGCGTGTCGCCGCTGGCGCCGACGGAGAGCTGCATGGAAGGCTCCGGCTCACACCTGCGCTCCCTGCTTGCAGACGGCCGCCGCCTCTACTACCTCTACGACGGCTGCACGATGTCGGATAGTAAGAAATGCTTACTGGGACGGATGAACCTCTCGACGGGCATGGCAGAGCCGGTGCGTGACGTGGGAAGCAGCGTGCAGGCGCAATTCGGGATGGACTTCGCGCCGATCACGCCGAAAGGCGATACCGTGTACCTCATGAGCGGCTACGGCGACGCAGGCCATGCAACCACGACGATATACGCCGTTGATCCCCTCAGCGGCCGCGCACACATACACGAACGCCTGTCTTTTGACGAGTGCGAGGCGCCGGGATGTTCACCGGCCACCGTTCGGGCAAATACGCACTATGAGGATATGTTCCCATCCGTTCTTACGCACCGTTGCGGGAGCTGGACCATCACGGAAGAAGACCAGACACTCACCTTCCGCAAGGGCTTACAAACGACCCAAGCAGGAGAGGGGCGCTTCCTTGCGTGCCTGGAGTAAGCGAGATTATTTCTTCTTCCCCATCGCCGCGCACACGTCGCATGCCGCAAAGCACGTCTTGCACTGATACATGAAGAGGCTGAGCGTGAAGGCGAATGCCATCAGCGAGAGCGAGGCCGCCGGCGTCCCGAACACGAGCATGCCGCGCAGCGAGTCGTAATGCGCCATCACCATCCCGATGAAGGAAGCGAGGGTCGCCAGCAGCAACAGGAAGGCCGTGACGATGTGCCATGCGAGGCAACCGGACTGATGAGGGGGCTTCTTGGCACCGAAAAAGAACATGGAGGAAGGGGAAAAGTGGATGGCAGTGTACAGCAGCACGGAAGCGATTAGCGGTGAGCGGTGAGCGGTTAGCAAGTCAATTTTGTGAAATTGTAGCGGAGGTTCGTCTACCTCCGCGGTCGAATGGTCATAACGATTGCCCACCGCGACGGTACCCGAACCGCCGCTACGGTAGTGGATATTTATTTATTCCTTTATACTTCCTCCATGAAAATTTCCCTCGATTGGCTCTCCGATTTCGTCAACCTCATCGAGCACGACCCGCAGGCGATCGCCGAGCGTGTCACCACGGCCGTGGCCGAGGTGGACGCGGTGGAAGTGCAGGGTGCGCTCTTGCGCGATTGCGTCGTCGGGAAGGTGCTGAGCATACAGAAGCACCCCAATGCCGACCGGCTCTCGCTCTGCGAGGTGCAGACCGACAAGGGAGTGAAGAAGGTGGTGTGCGGCGGCACGAATGTGAGAGTAGGCATGCGCGTGGCCTTCGCCCACAGCGGCGCGACGGTGCGCTGGCATGGCTCCGAGATGGTAACGCTCCAAAAGACAAAGATCCGGGGCGAAGAGAGCGACGGGATGATCTGCGCGGCGGAGGAACTCGATTTGCAATCCATATTCCCCCAATCCACCGAGCGCAACATTATCGATTTGGGCGATGGGGACAAGGACATCGGCAAGCCGCTCAAGGAATACTTGGGCCTCATGGACGTGATCCTCCACATTGATAACCACGCCATCACGCATCGGGCCGACCTCTTCTCACATCTCGGCTTCGCGCGCGAGTTCGTGGCTCTTGGGCTCGCAACGTGGAAACAAAAAACGAAGAAATCCTTCGACTCAGCTCAGGACGGGCGAACAAACGAACAAACGTTCCCTCGTACCCCTCTCCCCTTCCGTATCATCAACGACGCCAAAGGTCTGGTACCCACCTACAACGCCGCGTTGCTGGAGATCGAGAGTATCGGCGAGACGCCCGAGTGGATGAAACGCAGGCTGGAGGCGACGGGGTGGAGGTCGGTGATGCTGCCCGTGGATATCACAAACTACGTGCTGATGGAGCAGGGCACGCCCCTCCATAGCTTCGACGTGGACGATTTCAGCGGGGACATTCATATTCGCACGTCCAGGAAAGGCGAGACGGTCACCACCCTCGATGAGCAGCAGAGGGCATTGCCCGAAGGGGCGCTTGTCATCAGCGACGATGAGGGGATCTTCGACCTGCTCGGCATCATGGGGGGGCTTCGCACCTCCACCAAACCCGCCACACGGCGCATCTTCCTGCAAGCGGCGATCCTCAATCCGGGAGTAATCCGCAAGGCAATCATCGCAACCGGCCACCGCACGGATGGCGGCACCGTGTACGAAAAAGGCGTTCCTCAAGTCGCCTCATACCGGGGATTGATGCGGGCACTGGAACTCTTTACGGAACTCGTGCCCGGGGCGAGAATCGCCTCACGGCTGGAGAATTGGGGCGATGAGGGCAAGACAACATCGATCGCGCTCCCGCTCGAGCGCGTTGCGCATGTCCTCGGCATCGACATTCCGGAGAAGAAAATTGTGAAAATCCTCGAAGACCTCGACTTCACGGTAAAAACTACCAGCCGTCAGCTATCAGCTATCAGCAAAAAAAAGATGATGCCGATGTCCGAAGTCGGCCTGCCCGCTGAAGCGAGAGCGGAGGTAGGAAGTCTGAAGTCCGTGTCTGTCACCCCTCCCCTCTTCCGCCAGGACATCCGCACACCGACTGACCTGATCGAAGAAATAGGCCGTGTCGAGGGCTACAACTCCATTGAACCTGTGTTGCCCGAGGCCTCCATCGCCCCGCCCAAGCGCGACGCGCGCCTGCATTGGCTACGCGATTCACTCAAAGCCGAAGGATACGTGGAGGTGCTGCCGGTCTCGCTTGTCGGCGCCGACTTGCTCAAAGCCGCTAACATGGACCCGGACGAGGCAGTGGAGATCGCCAATCCCATCGGCGAGGAGATGAGGCTGCTCCACACAAGCACCTTGCCGTCGCTCCTGGCCCATGCGCAGCGCAATATCCTCCATGCGAGAGAGTGGCTCCAAACATTCCACTGGGGACACGTCTTCCACAAAGGTCAGCCTGAGACCCTCCAACTATCGATCCTTCTTGCGCAGATCAAGCCAACGAGCCAACGAGCCAACGAGCCAACCATTGTTGAGGAACCCTTCTACCTCCTCAAGAGTCACTTGGACTCCGTCTTCTCCACTCTCGGTCTGCAGATCGACGCCTCGCGCGGCGACAAGCCTGAATCCTTCGCGCATCCCGGGCGTTTTGCCGATCTCTTCATCTGCGAACAAGGCCGTGACGGCGGCGAGCAACGTCCGTCCAGGGAACTCGGGCATATCTGCGAGCTTCACCCCACGATCCTGCGGCGCTTCGATCTGCCGCACCGTGCGGCGGTGGCGGTGATTGACCTCAATCAACTGCTCGCACTCAAAACAGGCGCAACGGTTGCGTCGCCTCTCCCGCAGTTTCCCGCGATCTCCTACGATGTGACCGTCACGCGCAGCCACAAAGACGAGGTGGCGCCGCTGCTTAGGGAGCTACAGGGAAGCGACCCGCTCCTGGCCGAGGTCTCGATCGCCGACCTCTATAGCGGCAAGCCCCTGAAGAATGACGACTACAACCTGACCCTGCGCTTCACCTACCGCGCGCCCGACAGGACATTGACCGAAGAGGAGGCGCAGAGGGTGCATGAAAAAATTTTGAAGAAAGTGGAAGAATGATGTCGCTTGTAATCGTTAGATAGTTGAATGGTTGAATGGCTAAATGGTTCGCAAGCGTGACTCTTGTCTGCAACCATTCAACCATTTAGCCATTGAACCATTTAACCATGAAAGATTCATACTGAGTGCCGCCTAACCTCTCGCTATACTGTCAGCATGTCCATCGTCACCAAAACCGGCGACAAAGGCGTAACCGGCCTCTTCGGCGGCGCGAGAGTCTCCAAAGATTCAGTCAGGCTCCACGCGTACGGCACGGTGGATGAGCTCAATGCGGTGCTCGGGATGGCGCTGGCCGAGGGGATGCCCGATGAAAGCGCCAGGCAGCTCCAGTGGATCCAGCACCTGCTCTTCCGCGTGGGCGCCGACCTTGCAACGCCCATGGAGAGCGCGGCCAAGACGCGGCGCGTCGGCAAAATCCATACGGAGAAAATCGGGCGGTGGATCGGGGAGTACGAAACACTGCTTCCCGCCCAGACCGCGTTCATCCTTCCGGGCGGCGCCAGGGCGGGCGCGGCGCTTCACCTGGCCCGTACCGTCTGCCGCCGCGCGGAGCGCTGGACGGTCGCATTGGGCAAGGAGGAGCAAATCAACCGCGAAGTGGCGACCTGCCTCAACCGCCTGGGCGACTACTTCTTCATCCTCGCGCGATTCGTGAACCGGCAAAGCGGCAAGGGGGATGTGGAGGTGAAGTACTGAGGATCTCCCCCATCCCTAGCCCTTCCCCCACGGGGGGAAGGGGATGTTTGTGTTTTTTTTCTTCTTTAAAAACAAACTCCTTGTTCCCTCCCCCGTGGGGGAGGGTGCCCCGCGAAGCGGGGCGGGTGGGGGAAGGGCTAGGGATGGGGGTAAAAATTCATCACCACCAAAAACAGGAACAACGCCGCCAGCGGCAGCGCGATGAGCCACCCGAGCGTGCGCGAGGGGCGGTCGGGGCGATGGAGGCTCAGGTACAAGCTCAAGCCGCCGTAGAGGACGGCGCAGAGCGCGAAGGGCAAATCAGCCGACTGCAGCCACACGGCCGACCACACCGGCCAGATGGCGTTACGCAGCAGAATGTAGGCGACAAAAAACGACAGCCCGAGGGCGTAGAAGAAGAAGGCGGATAGCTGGTGCAAGTAACGGAGCACGCGAGGAGTATACCATCGGATACGGCTCCGTCTGGCAAGCGAGGAAATCGAAGAGTTCAAGGAAATCGAGGATCCTCGATTTCCTCGCTTTCGTCGATTTCTTCAAACTCCTCACAAACTTCTCTTCTTCTTGCGATGCTGGACGGTCAAACGCTTGCGCCCCTGCCTGCGCCGGCGGGCCAGCACTTTGCGCCCGTCTTGGGTTTTGCTTCGCTGCAAGTATCCGTGCTTGCGCAGCCGCCGACGCCATTTGAGTTTTCGCAGCATTGTTGCGGCAGGGTACAGAAAAGATGACGTGCGGTCAACCGCTGCTCTTGAACGAGGCTTTTGTAACCGGGGTAGACGAGGCAGTTAACCGGGGGTTTAAACCCCCGGTTAA
Organism: uncultured Candidatus Peribacteria bacterium; assembly: GCA_964488295.1. Classification (GTDB taxonomy): domain Bacteria; phylum Patescibacteriota; class Gracilibacteria; order Peribacterales; family Peribacteraceae; genus CAZAUW01. The sequence continues at coordinate 7,513 of CAZAUW010000006.1, read as the reverse complement.
CTTCCCACCCTGCCTCTCCTTCTCTACACTCCCATTACGATGAATTCCGTCACCAAACTCCCCTCCGGTCTCCCCATCCTTACTGCCAGCAGCGACGGTACCGAATCCGTCACCGTCCTGGTCTTCGCAGGGGCGGGATCGCGCTACGAGGTGCAGAAGGAACGGGGCATCAGCCACTTCCTGGAGCACATGTTCTTCAAGGGCGGCAAAAAGTACCGCAATACGAAGGAAGTGAGCGCGGCCATTGACGGCGTCGGGGGGGACTTCAACGCGTTCACGGGCAAGGAGTACGCGGGCTACTATGTGAAGGTCGCCGCCAGGGAAGTGGAATTGGCATGCGACGTGCTGAGCGACATGCTCCTCCACGCCACCTTCCCGCAGGAGGAAATCGAGAAAGAGCGCGGCGTGATCATGGAGGAGGAGCGGATGTACCAGGACACTCCCATGTACCGCGCGGGATGGGATTTCGAGGAGTTGCTCTTCGGCGACCATCCGCTGGGGTGGGACACGATCGGCACCGAAGCGGTGATCCGTTCCGTGAACCAGGCGGACTTCCAGAAACACAAAGACGACCTGTACTCGGCCGAGAACCTGGTGGTCACATTCGCCGGCAAGATCAAAGCCGACAAGGCCAACAAGCTGGGGGAAAAATTCTTCGGCGGCATCAGCGGCAAGCACGCACGGGAGTTTCAGCCCTTCACGCAGTACAATCCCAAGCGCGTATTCCTTCGCACCAAAAATACCGAGCAGGCGCATCTGGTTCTCGGGATGCCCGGGCTTCCCTCGCTCGATACAGACCATTTCGCCCTCAAGCTGCTCGCCGTGATCCTCGGCGGCAACATGAGCTCGCGCATGTTCCTCAATATCCGCGAGGCGCGCGGACTCTGCTACTACATCGCCACCGACACCGACAACTATCTGGACGCGGGGTCGCTCTCCACGCGCGCGGGCGTGGACCAGTCGCGCCTGCACGAGGCGGTCACCGCCATCAAGGCCGAGTATGAGCTGTGCGCCCGCAAAGGCGTGGCGGAGGACGAGGTGCAGCGGGCGAAGGATTACCTGAAAGGTAAAATCACGCTGTCGCTGGAAGACAGCGAGGAGCGCGCGCACTTCTACGGCAAGCAGGAACTTCTCTACCCCCGCACGCGCGACATCGACGAGTACTTCGGCGAAATCGACAAGGTGAGCAAGGGACAGATCGACGCGGTGGCGAAGAAGCTTTTGAAAAACAAGGAGCTGAAGCTGGTCGTGATCGGCAAAGGCGAGAATGCAGCGGAGCTGGAAGGGTTGCTGGGGTAAGTGACCCGGCACACTTCTTCGATTTCGTCCACGCCGCAGGGGCAGCGAAGAGCAGGCATGAGGCTAAAACGGCAGACACCCTTCTGCGGAAATTGTATAGTGTCCCCCGACCTCCCCCTCCATGAAGAAGTTCTGCTCGCGCTGCATTTCGCTCTTCGCCTTGTGCGTGTTCATCCTGGCGCTCACGGTGCTGCACCGCCAGATGCGCCACCACTCGCTCACAGAAATTTTCCAGGCGATGAGCGTGCTTCCGTGGAGCCATTTGCTGATGGCGCTGGGATACACGGTACTGGGCTACCTGCTCCTCACAGGCTACGACTTCCTTGCGCTGCGGTTTATCAAACATCCCCTGCCCTACAGTAAGACGATCGTCACTTCGTTCATCGGCCACGCCATCAGCATCAATGTGGGCCTCTCGCCCCTCACCGGCGGCTCCATCCGCTACCGCCTGTACTCGCAGAAGGGGCTCTCGGGAATGGAAATCCTCCACATCGTCGGGTTCAGCCTTCTTACCTTCTGGCTGGGATTTTTGGCGCTCGCGGGCGTCGTGTTCTTCTTCGCGCCCGGGATGCAGTGGAGCGCGGCGCTGCCCTCGCCGTCACTGCGCACACTCGGTGCTATGTTCCTGGTCCTCATCGGGCTCTACATGATCTGGACGATCGTGCGCCGAAAGCCGCTCAGCTTCCGCTCCATCACCTTCCCGCGCCCGAGCTTGCGGATGACGTGCCTGCAGATACTCGTCGCGTCGTCGGAATGGATCATCGGCGCGGCGGTGCTGCACGCGCTCCTGCCTGTCGGCGCGCAGCTGCCCTACGTGTACATCCTCGGCCTCTTCCTCGTCGCCCAGATTTCCGGGCTGGCGAGCCAGGTGCCCGGCGGCATCGGCGTGTTCGAGTCAGTCATCCTGGCGCTCATTCCCGGGAATGTGGACGTTTCGGGGGTGCTGGGCGCGCTGCTGCTCTACCGCTTCATCTATAACCTGCTCCCCTTGAGTGTAGCCACCTGCCTCCTCGCCGTCCGCGAACTCCACCGTCGCCGGCACCACTTGAGGAAACTGACACAGGCATTGATGGAGTGAGCGCCCGTTTGCTCCCCGGTCGATTTCCATTACACTCTCGCCATGCCCCAACGCACCCTCATCCTCCTCAAGCCCGACGCTATCCAGAAGGGCATCGCCGGAACGGTGATCCAGCATTTTGAGGACGCGGGATTCGTCATCCGCGGCTGCAAGATGCTGCGCCTGGACGAAGACCTGCTGCGGGAACACTACGCACATATTGCCGATAAGCCCTTTTACCCCTCCGTGGAGGAATTCATGAGCTCGCTCCCCGTGATCGCGCTGGTGCTCGAGGGCGACGACGCGGTGAGTAACATCCGCACGATGCTCGGTGTCACCGACAGCCGCAAGGCCGCCCCCGGTACGCTGCGCGCCAAATTCGGCGTGGACCAGATGGTGAACGTGGCCCACGCGTCGGACAGCGAGGAGACCGCCGTGAAGGAGATTCACAGGTTTTTCTCGGAGGATGAGATTTTTGAGTATTGAAGGTGACATCCACATGCGCTGCCGACCTTGACGTAGGAAGACTGGAAGGATGTCTTACGTGAGCAGTGCGTTGCCGTGGCGACGCCAGCCTTGTCACCCGCCTTGTCACCCTGAGGCGCTGGATGTTCCGTGAGGGCATGGAACTGGCTTTTTCCCTATTGGACAAGGAAAAGTGACAGAGGGTATTCGAAGATGCATCGAATAGTTTGTGCGTCTGCACATTGGCAGGGAATCATGGCGATATGTCTCCAGGACATTTGCAAAACCGCAGGAAGATCCGTTTCGCGCGCCACCTTCAAAAGCGATCAACGATTGCAGAAGCATTGCTGTGGAATGCACTGCGCGGACGCCAGATACGCAACCTCAAGTTTCGTCGCCAATCGGTCGTTGGCCCGTTCATTGTCGATTTTCTGTGCATAGCACAACGGTTGATCATTGAAGTCGACGGGCGTATCCATGACAATCAATTGCAGTACGATTTGGTGCGGGAAGAACGCCTGCAGGAACAAGGCTATCGGATTATCCGTTTCAGCAATGATGAAGTGGAAAACAATATCGAAAGCGTTCTCGCGCGGATAGAGCAGGCTGTCTTTGGTTGGAAGCCCTCACCCCGGCCCTCTCCCTGCGCCGAGCAACGAACAGCGGCCAAAACCCTCACACAAGAAAAAAGTCGAGGGAGAGGGCCGGGGTGAGGGGCCACTTCTCACTTACAACCCTCCCCCGCCCCCGCCCCCGCCCGACCCGCCGCCCAGGTCGGCAGAGGATGACGTGGATGTGGTAGTGGACGTGGCGTCCGACGGCGCCGGTGTGACGCTCGCGGTGAGCGCCGGGGCGCTGGAGCTGGCTGCCGTGTCCACGCTGCTCACGGAAGACAAGCTGGAGGAACTGCTGTCCGTGGGCTGATTGCTGATGGCTGATGGCTGGCTGCTCACTGACGAACTGCTGGAGCTGGAGGAGGACGCGACGGCGCTGCTGATGCTTGAAGAAGACGAGGACGCAACGGAGCTCACGCTGGAAACACTGCTCACACTCGACGAGGAAGAAGTGGCCGAAGAGCTCTCACTGCTGGCAACGGAGCTGGAGGAACTGCTGTCCGTGGGCTGATTGCTGATGGCTGATGGCTGGCTGCTCACTGACGAACTGCTGGAGCTGGAGGTGGACGCAACCGATCCGGTCTGACTGATCGGCTGCACCGCCACGTCCATCACATTAGCCTCATAGCCGTCGGGGAGCGAAAGGAGCGGCGGCGTGAGGGAGGTATTGTAGGTGAAGGAGATGTGCAGATCGGGATGGTCCCACACGTAGCCGTTGTGGTAACGGCTGCAATTGAGCGCCTGGCCGTTTAAGACAATCGTCTGGTTACGGATGCAGGCGTTCCACGCGGCATTGCTCGAGAGCGGGGCGCCCTGCGCATCCACCGGGAACGGTGTGGCGCCGTTCTGGATCGCCTGGGAGAGCGTTTCGCCCGTGCCGGTGCGGGCTTGCCCTGAGCCTGTCGAACGGGTGCCCACCGAGATCCAACTGAAGGTGATGTCCCACTTGGCGCGCTCGGCGATGCGGATCACGAAGCCCGAGGCCGTTTCGCGGTCAATCCACCATTCGCTGCCCACCCTCCCCTGCGGCGTGATGGTGGTGACGGGCGTGGTACTCATCGGCGGCGTGAAGGCGATGGTGACCGACGTGCCCGTCTGCGGGATGGTGGCGAACCCGGCCTGGCGGCTGCTCACGATCAGTTCGCCGCGTACATCCACGGTGCCGAGGAAGGTGGCGAGCCCTTTGATGGTTACGTCGCCCAGCACTTGCAGGGCCCCGCGTACAAAGAGGTCGGACGCATCGATTTCGGAGCCCGTGCCCATCAGGATCGAGCCGCTGAAGGACGTCTGTCCGTAGACGGTCAATCCACCCTTCAGGATGGCTCCCGTGTCGACGCTCAAGGCCGCCGCATGGAGCGCTCCGCCCACGTCCTCGCCGCCGTCGATCTTGAGCGATCCCGGGATGAAGAGGTCGTGGGCGCGCAGCGTGCCGTCCAGGTACAGGTCGCCGCCGATGTGCGCGTCCTTGCCGACCATCAATGTGTTTTCGGAGACCACCGCGTTGGCGTCAATGGTGCCGGCCTGTAGGGGCGCGTCGCGACGCGCCCCTACAACGGATCCCCCGCTCATCGCCGTTTTCAACGCACCCGACATCGCCGCCACCTGCGCCTGCAGGGCCTGCACCTGGGCTTTGAGGACGTCCATCTGGCTGAGCTGCGTCTGTTGCACGGCTTTCAGGACAGCACCTGTGAGGTTGAGGTTCTGCAATCCCTTCTGCATCGAGAGCGAGATTTCATCATCGATCTTCAATGCCGCGATGTTCTGGGAGACCTTCTGTTCCACCGCTTCGGTCGTGAGGGACTTGTTGCTGCGGGCAATGAGGACCTTGATCACTCCCTGACCTGAGCTGAGTCCCTCGAGCGCCACCCCCACCGTCGGCTCGCCGGCATTGGCCCTGCGCGCGTAACCCGGGATGGACGCGGAGGTGAGCGGATCACCTGGGCGGATTTCGGCCCCCGATTCAACGACGGCCTTGGCCGGGATCTGGCCGATGAGGCCGATGAGGACGTACCCGGGAACAGGCAGGCCGTTCAGGCTCACGGTCTTATTCCCAATCGAGTTGCCCACCACCGATGGATTCGTCGAGACGATGCCCATCACGTTGGGATTGCTGGCACCGGCGCACTTCTTGACGCTATTGGGATGGGTGACGTCCACGCACACGAGGTCGCCGTTGCTGAGAGTGTTGTAATCGGACGATGCGAAGTACTCCGCGTAGTCCGCCCCGCCGCTGTGGAAGGCGCCCGCCGCGTACACCTCGCCGCTGCCCGTCACGCGCAGGACGTTCTGGCCGCCCGTCGCCACCACCAGCGCCGCGCTGCTGCCCGAGGACGTCTTGATCGTCACGGCGCCGTTGAAGGTCGCCTGCTTGCCGACCGTGAGCGCGCCACTGAGCGCGATGTCCTGCCCGCGCAGCACCGCCCCTGTCTGGAGCGCCGCCACGCGCCGGTCAAGATCCTGCATGCCGCCAAGGAGGATCGCGGTGAGGTTCTCGTACTTCACGCCGCGCACGGTGGCGCCGTCGTTCTCGTAGAAGACCAGGCGGGAATCCACGGGTTGCACCTCTTCGGCGATGAGACCTACATTGAGCTCATTGCTGCCGTTGCTGCGGTACTGCACCGGGCGCAGCTGCCGGATCTCGGCCAGCGCACCCGAGAGGGTTTGGATATCATGCTTGAACCGCAGCGACGACACCGTACAGGTGGCGGCGGGGTTATAGAGGATGGCACCGGTGGCGGATACACAGACGGCATTCTGGGTGGAACCTTCCACCGGCAGGCTGGAGGCGACGAGTTTGCTGCCCGATAGGGTGCCCACCACGTCCAGCTTGGCGTCGGACACCCGCGTCGTCCCGACACTCACGTTGCCGTTCACATATTCATTCCCCGCATTGATATAGAGACCCCAGTTATTCGTTGCTGAGCTGGCGCTCGCATACAAGGCGTAATTCGTCGTGTTTGCGCCGGCGACATTGCTGATAATGCCGTAGCTGGTCGCCGCTCCGCCGGTAATCTGGAGGTCGATGCCGCGGTTGAATGTAGCTTGAGAGCTGATGTCGATGGCAGTAGTAGCCGTCGGATTGACACCCCCAAGCGACAGGCGGGCACCGGACATCAAGCCCGCCACATCTAGCTTGGCTGCCGGCGACAGTTTGCCGATGCCCACATTGCCGCCGGCCTTGAGGTACAACCGTGTGGCCGTCCCATCATAGAAGCCGAAGTCACTCGTGGTGGACATGTCGGGCGTACCGACACCCATGGTCCACACTGTGCCCCCCGCCGTGGTGATGTCGATGGTGCCGCCTGCGCCGTTGCCCGTAAAGCGCGCCACCCGCCCGGTGTTATTGGCACCGATCACGTCCAACGCCATCGCGGGGCTCGTCGTCCCGATGCCCACGTTGGTCATCACTGTCAGATTCGCGCCCGAGATCGTCCCCACGACGTCGAGCTTGGCCTGCGGCCCTGTTTTGCCGATGCCGATATTGCCGCTGCTGTCGATGAATAACCCGGAAGTCGCGCCCACGTCCAGCTTGTATCCGGTGTAGTAGCTCGCGCCACGATCGAACACCAATTGACTGGACTGTTCCCCAAAGGCTCTCGTCGAGCTCGTGGCAATGTTCCCGCGCACATCGAGTGCTTGCGTGGGGCTCGTGGTGCCGATGCCGAGGTTGCCATTCTGGAAGTAGCTGTTGCCGGGGCCCATGATGGAGAGCGCGGAGCCCGAGATGGTGCCGGCGACATCCAGCCTGGCGTGTGTGGCATAGGAACTGCGGCCGATGCCCACATTGCTCGTCTGCACGCTCATAATGGGGGTGCCGCCACCCGAAGGGATCAGGTCAATGTAGGAATCGCTGAAGAGTGACGTGTCGGACGCCGGCTGGATGGCGAGGTACGCGCTGCCGTAGCCTGCGGCGGGCGAGCCATTCACCTGGAATGGCTTATTCAGACTGGCGCCGCCGGCCGTGTTGATGCCCACGTTGCCCATCACCGTCAGCGCGGAGCCCGACATCATCCCGTGCACGGCCACCTGCGCGCTGCCGCCATTGCGGGTAACAGTGAGGGTGCCCGAGCCGAGTGCG
>CAZAUW010000005.1:14517-15463 GCA_964488295.1 uncultured Candidatus Peribacteria bacterium | reverse complement strand
CGTCGAGATGCGGCAGATTGTCGAGTTCTATTCCCGCAATTGATCCTTCATGGTATTTCTTTTCTTTCCCGATGCTCCGCAAAGTGCCAAGTGCCATGGAGCAAGTGCCAAATTGGCACCTGGTACTTGGCACCTGACACCCCCATTCTAGTCTTTTCCTCCCCCCAGTCTCTTTACTTCTTCTTCTATGCACATCATCCAGGAAGAAATCGGACTCCCCACCTTCACGGTCACGCCCGTGAAGAAAGGCGATGATACGCATGCGATCTTCGTCATCAGCCCGCTCCCGCCGGGATACGGGATGACGCTCGGGAACGCCATGCGCCGCGCGCTCTTAAGCAGCCTGCCCGGAGCGGCCGCCACGTCAATACGCATCGCCGGCGTGCAGCACGAGTACACCACCATCAAGGGCGTGCGCGAGTCGGTGCTCGACCTGAGCCTCAACCTGAAGCTCCTGTGCCTGCGCAAGCACAGCAAGGAGCCGGAGGTGATCACGCTTACGGCCAAAGGGCCTGCCGCCGTCACCGCCAAAGACCTGAAGACCAGCTCGGACATCGAAGTCATCAACCCGGGCTTGGAGCTCCTGACGCTCGAGAAGGGCGGCAGCATCGATATGCAGATCACGGTGGAGAAAGGGGTGGGCTACATCTCGGCCTCCGAACGCAACAAGAAGCAGAATGAGCCGGGTCTCATCTACATCGACGCCGTCTACAGCCCGGTGCTGAAGGTGCGTTTCGACGTGGAATCGGCCCGCGTGGGCCAGCGCACGGACTTAGAGAAACTCACGCTCGACGTGGAGACCAACGGCTCTCTGACGGCCGAAGAGGCGGTGCAGTTCGCTTCGCAACTGTTGCAGAACTACTTCGGCTACTTCGCGTCGGAAAAGAAAGTGGTGGAGCCCGAGTTCGTGGCCGATTTCACCCGTAACGCCGCCACTCATATGGAG
>CAZAUW010000005.1:0-14507 GCA_964488295.1 uncultured Candidatus Peribacteria bacterium | reverse complement strand
GGGATTAACGCACTTGGGCGGAAAAGAGTTCAGCCATCGAGATCCTCAATTTCTCCCCGCGCACGCTCAATGCCCTCATCAACGCGGGCGTGGGCAGTATCGAGCAGCTCACCAAGTGCACCGAGGCAACCTTAAGCAACTTCCGCGGCTTCGGCGCCAAAGCTTTGGATGAAGTGAAAAAGACATTGGCTGATCGCGGATTGAAATTGGCTGACGACACGCTCGAAGGTTGATTCGTTTGTTCGTTTTTAGTTTTTCGTTGAACGAAAAACGATCGAACGAAAAACGAAAAACAACGCTTTCATCCCACTCCATTCTCCTCTACTGTCCCCACCCCTCTCCTCGATCATGAGACATCGCAAGTCCCGCCTCCGGCTCCGCCATAAGCCCGCGCACAGCAATGCGTTGCAGCGTAACCTCGTCACGTCCCTCCTCCTCTACGAGTCCGTCCGCACGACGAAGAAGCGGGCGGAAGTGGTGCAGCCGATCGTGGACCGGTTGATCGCGGTTGCCAAGAAGCACGATGCCCGCAACGCGATCCGCTCCATCAACCGTATCGTGACCCACACGAACGCGTCGAAGAAGATCATGGAAGTGCTCAAAGCCCGCTTCGCCAAGCGCTCGTCGGGCTTCACGCGGATGGAGCCCGTGGGGGCGCGCCGCGGCGACGGGGCGCAACTTGTGACGTTGATGCTGGTCGAGGGTGAGGCCGTTTCGACTCCAGCAGAGAAGAATCCGACGAACCCGAAGAATCCGAAGAGTCCGAGGACCAAAAAATCCTCGGCATCGTCGCCCTTCGATCCGACTCAGGACGACTCAATGGCTAATGGCCCCTCAATGAAAGCGACACTGAGGAAGCTCGAAGTGTCGGATTCCTCGGCTTCTTCGGAATCCTCCGTCACCAAAGTGAAAGCATGAAAACAACCGTCCTGCCAGTATCGGCTCCGTCATGGCTTGTCCTTGATGCAGAAGGTCAGAGCTTGGGCCGCGTGGCCTCCAAAGCGGCGCATGTCCTCAGGGGAAAGCATAAGCCGGGCTTTTCGGGGCACCAGCTGTGCGGCGACCATGTGATCATCCTGAATATCGAAAAGCTTGCGATCACGCCCGCCAAGGCGCGGCGCAAGACCTACGTGGACCACACGGGCTACCAGGGCAGCCTGAGCCGCACGTCGCTCGGCAAAATGATGGAACGCAAGCCCCTGGAGGTGATGCAGAAGGCTGTGAAAGGGATGCTCCCGGGTAACCGCCTGCGTCCCCAAATGCTCAAGCGATTGCACCTTTTTGCGGGCAGCGAGCACACCTACGCCGCCCAGAAGCCCCAAGCTATTCCCGTTACCATCTGATCCCCATGACTCCCACCCGCCAATACCTGAGTGCCATCGGCAAGCGCAAGACCGCCATCGCGCGCGTCAAGCTGTTCCAGGAGGGCAGCGGCGAAGTGACCGTGAACGGCCGCAAGCCCAAGGAGTACTTCACGCCCCTTCAAGTGGAGAACGCCCTGGCGCCGCTCGCCCTCACCGGCCAGAAGTCAACGGTCGATATTGACCTGCGCATCGTGGGAGGCGGCAAGACCGCCCAATCGGATGCCATGCGCCACGCCATCAGCCGCGCGCTCCTGCAGGTGAATCCCGATTTCCGCAGTGACCTCAAGCGCGCCGGGTTTTTGCGCCGCGACGCGCGCATCAAGGAGCGCAAGAAGCCGGGGCTCAAGCGGGCGCGCAGGGCGCCGCAGTTCTCGAAGCGCTAAAGCAATGTGTCAGTTGTTCAGAGCTTATCAATGAGCTTCTGAATGTCTCCAATATCTTGTGAGACAAATGCTTCAATGTTTTTCCGGGTCTCGATTCCTTCCAAATGTTTAGGGATAATCATCGTTCTTTTTCTATCTAGGCTGTAGAACTTGTAATGTGATCCACTTCCTTTGGAAGGATCGACAAAAAATCCTAAGCGTTTCAAAGCCCTTACCAGTTTGTTTCGATGCAGAGAAGGAGGCAATTTAGGCATGCTCTTTCTGTTTTATCGCAATTTTTTGCAAAAGTATAGTGGGAGATTTTTGCTTCTCCTCAATAACTTTAAATTTGATCGCTTTTGCACATTCTCGAGGAACATCGAAATATGTGAGTATAGCGTCATGTGCATTTTCGTATGCTTCATCCATGGTACGAGCTTCGCTAATCAGTCCTTTGTACTTTGGAGAAGAAATTCCGATGATAACGTCCCTGTTTTCGTTAAAAGAAGCTGAAAATACCAATGGAACCTGTCGAGGTAAATTCGCAAAGACCTCGCGACTGACAAACTCAGAGCCGGTAAAAGCCTTTATGACTTTAGACATGAGAGAGGGAGAGGGAGGGAAGACTTTTTCATGATTGTTTATTTTGACGCTTTTGACAACACTATAATACCAAAAAATATATTCAAATTCTATATAAATTACTATGAAAGTTATCCAAAGATTCAATCACGCAATCACCATCTTCACGTAGTACAGGCTCTTCCCTTCGTCGGTATCGAGGATAAACCTTGCGTCGATCTGGCTGAGATTCAGGATCGTCTGGCACATCTTGAGGAGCATGTGGGGCGGCAAATTGACCCCCGATTCCAAGCAGGTGGCGCAGAGTCCCGCGGCATCCTTGGAGCGCAGGAACTTCTCGCCCCGGTCCATGATCACCTTGTAGAGGGATTCCTGGGTGGTGAGCACAAACCGCTCCACGTAGGGCTCCAGCTCCTCCACCGGCAGCTCCTCCACTTCGGGCAGGGCTTCGAAGATGTCGAGGTCGCTCTGGATGGCATGGGCGATGCAGGCGTCGATCGTCATGGGTGTTTGTGTGAAGAAATCCAGATATGATAGCAGAAAGAACACTCAAGGGAAAGGGAAATTTGTCCTCTGAGAATGGCTGAATGGTGAAATGGTTGGATGGTTAGTCAGGCAAGGAGTGTGGCTTTCAAATAATCTGCAGTGTCACGTGCGTAACCATTTAGCCATTTAGCAATTTAACTATTACAGTAGAAGCATGTCCGAACTGTCCTCCCTCCCCGCTCTCCCATCCTGGCGCGTCCTCCTCGGCATCATTGCGGGGTTTTTTGCCCTCACCTTCCTCATCTACGGATGGTCATTGAAGGACGAATTCGTGCGGTGGGACGACGGGATGCTCGTGTACGAAAATCCCGCTATCCGCGAGATCTCGCCTGCGTCCATCGCGCATATCTTCACAAGTTATGATCCCGAGCTCTACATCCCACTCACGTTCTTCACGTACCAAATCGATTACCAGCTGAGTGGGCAGAATGCCTTCCTCTACCACCTCGATAACCTCGTCCTCCACACCCTCAATGCGCTGCTCGTCGGGTGTCTGCTGTACCTGCTGAGCAAACGTCCTTGGGTCGGTTTGCTCTGCGGCCTGCTCTTCGCCGTGCACCCGCTCCATACCGAAGCCGTGGAGTGGGTGAGCGCGCGCAAGGATGTGCTCTCCACCTTCTTCTTCCTGCTCTCGCTCATCGGCTACCTGTATTGGCGCGGGCGTGGAGGCGCGAAGACATACTGGCTGAGTGTGGCCGCATTCGCACTGGGGTTGATGGCCAAAGTGATGGTGATCACGCTGCCGGTGATCCTGCTGCTCCTCGATTGGCACGAGGGGCGCAAGTGGGATTGGCGCATGCTCAAAGAAAAAACCCCGTACATCGCCGTCGCCGTCGCCTTCGGCATCATCGGGCTCTTCGGCAAGCGGGGAGTGATCCAGTCGTCGAGCACAATCGCCAAGATCCTGATGGCCGGTAAGAGCGCCGTCTTCTACCTGCAGCAAATCGTCTGGCCGCTGCATTTTTCATTGCTCTACCCGTACACGAAAGCGATCGTCATTACATCCCCCGATTTCTATATCCCGGTCATTGTTCTCCTGGTCATCGCTGCTCTGGCCGTCTACTCGCTCACGTACACGCGCGACATCTTCTTCGCGCTGGCCTTCTACTTTATCACCGTCGCGCCCACGTTCCTCAACTTCGCCAAGGGCGGCGACCTGGACATCTACTTCGCCTCCGACCGCTACGCCTACGTGCCCTCCATCGGCATTTTTTTCCTGCTCGGCGTCGTCCTGTGGCATCTGGTGGAATGGAAAAAGACGATGAACGCCCTCATGGCTTGGGTGTCGGCCGCAGTGGCGTTACTGCTGGTTGCGGGGCTCTCGGCCAAGGCGTACGCGCAGTCGCTCGTCTGGAAGAATACCGAAACGCTCTTCGAAAACGTGCTCACGTTGTATCCTGAATCCTCCTACGTGGCACATAACAATTTGGGCAACGTCTACCGCCTGAAGGGTGAGTACGACAAGGCGATCGTCGAGTACCAAAAATCCATCGCCATCCGCGCGCATCCCAAGACCATCAGTAACCTCGGTGCCATGTACCGCAAGCTCGGGAGGATCGATGATGCATTGGCGGAGTACAGGCAGGCCCTCTCCATTGACCCCAACAGCAAAGAAGCGCACTTCGGCCTCGGGATCGTCTATGCCCAGGAGAAACAGTGGTCTGATGCAGTCGCCGAGTACCAGAAGGCGCTCCTGATCGATCCCCAATACGTGGATGCCTACACCAACCTCGGCTCGGCATTGATGGAAGAGGGGAATACCGCCGATGCCATTGTCGCCTATCGCAAGGCATTGGCCATCGATTCATACTTTACCGACGCGCAGTACAACCTGGCCGTGGCGCTCACCAAGGACAACCAGCCGGCGGAAGCCATCAGTCACTACGAGCGCGTGGTCGCCGTGGCCCCGTCCTTCACGCCCGCCCGCATCAATCTGGGAGTCCTGTATTTCCATGAGGGGCGGGCCCAGGATGCACGGCGCCAATTCGAGGCGATCCTGGTCTACGATCCGGAAAATGCCGCGGCGCAGTCGGCGCTTGCGCAATTAGGTAATAAGGCCCAGTAAAGGATGGAATCCGAGGAAACCAACGAGTGACTGTCCTTCATGCCCAACGCACTATGTTTGGTCGGATTTCCCGCATCTCCTTCGCGATACCGCTGGGCACGCTCAAGCAGGTGGTGGCCCTGCATCAGTGACAAAAAACCACGAGGCAAGAAACCAGACATCTTAAGTCTTCAGGATTTTCGCTTCACTGTGCCGTTTCCAGATGGCCCTTCGCCACGTAGCCGTCCATGCCGTCGCTTGTCTTCACCTCGGCCCACACGTCCACGACGCGCACAAGAGTCACTGTGTCGCCCGGCGCGAGGGTCGTGATGACATGCGCGCTCTGGCGTGCGTCGGTGTGAAGGTTGGAGAGGATGGTGACGCGGTAGCTTCCCCCCATCATCGCTTGCGCCGACGATGACGATGAGGCGGGTGGGGGTGGCGGTGGGGGAGGCGAGGGTGGGGGCGCTTCGCTGGATGACGAAGCCCCCTGACCCGATGAGCTTTGGGGTGCCGGCGATGACGAGGATGAAGCGGGCGGAGGTGGCGGGATTTCACCCATCGGGTGAGTGCCCATGGCAATCAGCAGCGTGGCCATCTCGGCGCGGTTCACAGGATCGTCGGGACGGACGGTTTTCGCGCCGTTATTGCTCTCGCCCCGGATAATGCCCATCGCGGTGGCGGTGAAGAGCGCTTTGGCATAGGGGTGGGATGCCGGAAGGTCGCTATAGGGGTTCTCGCCCCCCACGGCCGCAATGCCCCACAGGTCCAGAAGCGTCTGGATCACCGCTCCCCTGTGCGCGGGCCGGTTGGTATCCAGGTCGGAGCTATACACCTTCAAGCCGAGTTTCTGGGCGGTAGCGATGTAGCCTTGCGACCACCTGCCTTTTGCCGACACATTGTCCGTCGCCGTCGCGGTGATGTCTCTGTGCGCCGCCGCCAATCCCATCTTGGCCAGCTGCGCATAGGTGACCGGGTCGCCGGGCCCAAAGAGCCCCGTTAGATTGCCGTCAGCGTCCTTGTAGCCCGAGGCCAGCCCGCCGGTGACAGCTTGCCTGACGGCATCGGTGAACCAGGCATCGAGCGGCACGTCCTCAAAGGTGACCGGATGCCCGTCGGCGTACACCTGCAAGTATCCTTGCATTCCCGTGTTCTGCGCAAAGACGCCTGAGGGGAGCAAGATGATGGCGGCGAGCAGGAGTGATGCACTGTATAGCAGACGCATACAGGAAGGGATTCTACCGAGTTGGTGACCACCGTGCCAAGAATGTAGAAGAATGCATAGGCGCCCGCTCATTTGATTTGGTCCCCCATAGTCTGCGCGCTCGTTTTGCCATTTCAGATGGTGGATATCCCGTTTTTCTCGGATCAGAATGAAAATCTCGGCATTTGCTTAACTTACTAAAATGTTCTATAATATCATCATTACTTCCCCACACCCACATGAAACTGTCGGTGCACACCCATTCTCCGCTGTACATCTTCCTGGCGGGATTCCTCGTCGCCTCGATGTACTTCGTGTTCATGCTCCTGCTGCTCCCGCAGCTTGGGCGGTAAGCAACGCGCGACCGAAGGTCAACGTTGCCGAATCTTCGGAATCCCGACATCCTGCGCATGCGCGCGGACGGTTTCGAGGTGCAGAATGGCTCATGCTCTGCGCAGGAAGTTTTCCTCATCCTTTGACCATTATGGAAGCAATGGAACGGCACAGAGACGGCCAGAGGAACGGTGAAGGAGACCTCACCAGGGCGCTGGGGACACGCCGTATGGCAGGCGAAACGGCTGCACAGGTGCATCATGCCTTGCTCCATCCCCACGAGGTGGTCTTTGCGGGGGAGCAGGAGATCCGGGTGCTCGATTTGGATGTGAAGGAGAAAACAGACGAAGTGCCCGTTGTGATGATCCCGGGATTCAGCGAGACCGGGCAGGGCTTTGTGCATGCCATGAAGGAACTCAACAAGCACGGCAGGCGTGCGTTGGCCGTGGATAATTTTCACGGAATCGATGTCCCGCGGAGGCAACGTCACCCGCATCATCCGCAACTGCGCAAAGCGCTGGCGATCATCGCAGCACTGGAAGCCAAGGGCATCGTGCAAGCCGACATCGTCGCCCATTCGGAGGGCGCCATCGTGGCGGCGGTGGCGGCTATGCTGCGGCCCGACCTGGTCCGCAGCATCGTGCTCTACAACCCCGCGGGCCTCTACGGCAACGACAACTTCTTCACCCTCGCGGCGCGTTTCGGGATCGAATTAGTGCGGCAGCAATGGAACGCGCTCCTGGGGAGGACGGGAGAGAAAAAGAAGCTGGATTGCCTCGTCACATCGCAGATGATCGACTATCTCCTCAGTGGCATCGTGCAATCTATCCGCGAGGTATTTTCCATCGCGGCGGCCAACATCGCCCCGGTACTCAAGAGAATGCAGCAAGAGCACGGCATCCGCGTGGGGATCATCAGCACCAAGCAAGATCTACTCTTCCCGCTGGGGCGCAGCAGGCGGAAAATTTTCAAGCAGACGGGCGTGCCGCCTGTGCACTGTATATTCCACCACGGCGGGACGCACGTGGCGCACGTGGAGCAACCGGATATCATCCTGCGCGAAGCGGCTTTGCTCCTGGGGCGTATGAATGATGTGGAGGGAGCCACTACGAAAACGAATGGCACGGCAAAGAGCATGGTTCCCGTTAACGGACTGCCACAAAGAAAGTGAGAGCATTGATAGAGTTCTGTACCGAAGGAAGTGAGAACTATTCTGACCATTAGAACTAAGGATGGCCGCGCAACATCATTGTGCGTAGCCACGAAAAATTTGCTGCTCGCTTCGCTGCACGCAATTGTACATGGAGCTCCTTCTGGGAGCTTATCAGGAACTGGCGAGAGCATCGCTTAGCCTAGAAACGCGGCTTCTGCAGTACAGGCAATTATGGTATAATAAACATGTGTCAGAGGTTAACGAAAAGGCCACAGAAGAGCGGAAACATTCTTCGGTCGATATTGTTACGGGTCTCGAAGCCCAAGCTGCTCTAAACGCAGACGTTCTGCGGAACCTCGTACACAATCTTGCACAGACCACTTTTGATGGACCAAAAATTACGGAGAATATGAGCCGTGACGAGGTGCAGGAAATTCTTGATCGTTACGGTTATCCGCGCTCGATCCTCCGGGAAGAAACTCTATCCTCATGGACCATTGCGGGTCTTGTGCGAGGAATTATGAACCGCGTGAAGGGGATGCTTCCATCGTCGGTCTATGATCCTGATGCCCTACAGGAAGCGATATCAGCCGCACAAATTCACCGAGAAGAGCGGATTTTTGAACAAGTGAAGAATACGGACGATGCGGAGATGCTGGTCGCAAAAGTAAATGGCGAAGTTGCGGGCATGCTTGGCATTCGAAGGCTTGGGGTCGTCGGGGGTCGGCGCGTGTACGAACATGTGAAAGCATCTGTGTTGCCGAAATATCGCAACAGCGGAATCTTCCATCAGCTGAAAGCGAAGGCGCTGGAAATCATGCTCCAAGAATGCCCGGACCCGCTCCTGATTGTTCACACGAAAACTCCCACCGTTCGTAACTGGGCGGTGAGTCAGAAACATCGTGTCATAGATTGTGAGGAATATGTTGCGCGGCATGAAACATGGAACATTCCTCCGGATCAGTTGGCAGCATTGAAGAAGACATGGGAAGAGCATGGCTGGGAGTATTTTGAAGTAGATCTTTCGTCATAGTATTCCAAATCATGCGCTGATCGTTGATGTGGCTCATCCCAGCAGCCACCTACCAGGGAGGACATCCCTCGCAGGCGAAGGATGGAGCCGACGACCGGATTTGAACCGGTGACCCACGGTTTACGATACCGTTGCTCTACCAGCTGAGCTACGTCGGCTTGAGATTCAAGAAGCAACTGAATGAACATGACCTTATTTAGGCCCTTCGAGCTAGACAGCTGCTTGCCCGCCGTAGCTCAAGAGAGCGGAGGCGGGAGCTACGTCGGCTTGCATGGCCGCGAGAGTCTACAAGTTATCCACCGCTATCCACAAGTTTTCCGCTGGCGTTCCACCACGGCATGAAACCTCCCGCACCCAATCTGCAAGCCAAAAAGTAACCATGTGGAAAAGAAAATGGTTTTGCGCGTTCCCGCGGATGGTACGGTGCGGTCATGAGCCTGATCCCTCCCCCTCCCACCAAGCCCGATACCCTCGCCACCCGTCTGCTCTGGTCAGCATTGCGTGTGCTCACCAAAGACCGGCTGGAGGCGATCACCCAGGTCTTCGGCGGTTTGGAGGAGGCGACCGGGCACGTGAATGAGGAGTTTTTGCGGGGGCTGGGGTGCCGGGCGGAGACAGTGAGGAATGTGCTTGCGCGCAAAGAAGAATTTGATGCAGAGAAGGAAGTGGAACAGATCCAACGACGAGGAATATCTCTCCTGATGCTCGGTGACGCGCAGTACCCCAAGCGGCTCAGCGAAATCGGCGACCCGCCCGTCTTCCTCTACTGCCGGGGTGACGTGTCGCTCCTCGAGCAGCCGTGCGTGGCGTTGGTGGGCACGCGCCGGATGAGCGGGTACGGCCGGCGGGTCACCCAGGAATTCGTGCCGGCGCTGGTGCGGGCGGGGATGGTGACCGTGAGCGGCCTGGCGCGGGGGATTGACGCCGAAGTGGCCAAAGAGACGCTCAAGGCGGGCGGCAAGACCGTCGCGGTGCTCGGGCACGGCCTCGGGATGATCTTCCCGAAGAGCAACCTGGAGCTGTCTGAACGCATCCTCAAGGACGGCGGGCTGCTCCTCTCCGAATTTCCCCTGATGATGGAACCCGAGAGCTTCACCTTCCCCGCGCGTAACCGCATCATCGCGGGCGCGAGTATCGCAACGGTCGTCCTGGAAGCGCCACAGGAGAGCGGCGCGATCATCACGGCAAAGTTGGCGCTGGAGTACTCGCGCGAGGTGTTCGCCGTGCCCGGGCAAATCTTCGATCCCCAGTATGCAGGCTGCAACGCGCTCATTGCCTGCGCGCAGGCGAAACTCGCGCGCGATCCTGTCGCTGTCCTACGCGAGATCGGCATCATCGTGCCGGACGAAGGAAGCAGAGTGTGTGCCTACAAGCCGCAGAATCCCGACGAAGAAACGCTCCTCACAGCCCTCACCACGATGCCACAACCCATCGATGAGCTTGTGGCCCGAAGCCGTTTGCCCGCGTCGGCCGTGAGTGCGGCGCTCACGGTGATGGAGCTCATGGGAGGAGTGAAGAACGTGGGCGGGGGTATGTGGGTGAGGCGGTAAGGATGACGAGGGCGAGAGATGGAGGATATCAAGGCAATCGAAGAAACCGGCCAAGGCTGTGAGAAGGCGGGGCTTTTTTTCGATCATCAGGCCTTCCTGAGTGCAGCGGCGGCCGCGACGATGGCGCCAAACTCAGCCGGGTCAAGCGAGGCGTTGCCCACCAAACCCCCGTCGATGTTCTGTTTGCTCAGTAACTGCGCGGCGTTGGAGGCTTTCATCGATCCGCCGTAGAGGATCCTCACGGTGCCTTGCAGCGGTGGCGGCAGCAGCGACCGGATGAATGCGTGGACGGCATCGGCATCGTCGGCGGAGGCAGCGGGCGTGTTGCCGTTGCCGCGGCTGATCGCCCACACGGGCTCGTAGGCGATGATCACGCCGTCCGACATCTCTACCTGCTTGAGCTGGCGGCGCAGCACCTCTTCAGTTTTCTTTGCTTTCCGTTCCTCCGCGTTCTCCCCCACACACACGATCGGGGTGAGGCCGAGCTCCAGAGCCGCCTTCACCTGCCCGGCCACAAACTCGTCGGTTTCGCCGTGGAACTCGCGGCGGTCGGAATGGCCGCAGAGGACGGCGTGGTATCGCTGCCCTGCGAGCATCTGCATGCTCACGTCTCCCGTGAACGCGCCGTGATCCTCGGGCCTGCCGCATTGTCCGCCAACGACCAATCCGTGGGCTTGCAGGCTATGGAGATCAAGGAAGGAAGGGAACACCCATACGTCCACGTCTGGTCTGGAACGGTAGGGAGATTCGGACGTGCAACAACCCTCTGGCGGAATATGCATTTTCCAGTTGGCGGCGATCAAGAGTGTACGCATGAGCTATGAAGAGTGTGATCATTGCTATACTGTTATATTGTTATATTGTTCGCAAGCATCACTCATAGATCGTATCGTTAACAATATGACAATATAGCAATATAACAATTTTATCTGCTCGAAGAATTTTCCCCAAAAACCGTGTACCCTTCTTTCATGCAGAAGCCCCCCCGCGTCGTCCTGGCCACCGACCATGCAGGGTACCCGTTGAAGGAAATCATCAAGCAGCATCTCATCGCGCAGGGTATCGATGTGATGGACGAGGGAACGTTTGGCGAGGAGCCGGTGGATTACCCGCCGATCATCCGGCGGGGGTGCGCCGTCGTGCTGGAGCAGCAGTGCCCCGGCATTGTCTTTGGCGGGAGCGGGATCGGCGAATCCATTGCGGCCAACAAGGTGCGGGGCATCCGCGCGGCGCGTTGTTGCACGCTGGAGGACGTCAGATTGTGCCGCGCCCATAACGACGCTAACGTGATGAGCCTGGGGGGCAGGATGCTCGATCCCGCGCTAGCGTTAGAGATGGTAGATGTGTTTTTGTCGACGGACTTTGAGGGTGGGAGGCATGCTGCACGAGTCCAGGATCTCGAGTAATCGTTTGTTCGTTTCTTCCCACCTTCGCTTTTCGAGCTTCCGCCTTCGCCTGCGGGCTACGGACGGACAGGTCGGCGGGCAGGCGTTTTTTGAAGGAAACAAACATTCGAACAAACGAACCAACGAAAAAACGAGGTTCCTCATACCTCATACCAATCTCACTGCTATACTCCCCCCCGCTATGCCGACAAAAACCGCCGACCGACCGTGGGGACGCAAGCACGTCCTGCTCTTCCTGGGATTTGTGACGATCCTCGCGTTCCTCACGTACTTCTACCGCTATTGGGACCCGCCGCACGTGTACTGGGACGAGAACTACCACATCGCCAGCGCCCAAAAATACCTGCACGGCGTGTACTTCATGGAGCAGCACCCGCCGCTGGGCAAGCTCCTGATCGCGCTCGGCGAGAAGATGTTCCACCCGAACGCCAAAACCGATCAGTTCATCAGTACCGACTACGGCAACAATTTCCCCGAAGGGTTTTCCTTCGTGGGTTACCGCTTCTTCTCGGCATTGCTCGGATGGTGGACGGCGCCGCTGCTGTTTTTGATTTTCTACCTGCTCACCAAGAACCCTCTCACGGCGACATTGCTGGATTTCCTCTACATCTTCGACAATGCGCTGGTGGTGCACCTGCGCGGGGCGATGCTGGAGGGGCCGCTGATGTTTTTCTGCGCGCTCACCATCCTCGCCTTCCTCTTGCTGCTGCAGCGCAAAAACGCCAAGCGCTGGATATTCGCGCTCCTGTGCGTCTTCTTCGGCGTCAGCCTGGGGCTGGTGCTCACCACCAAAGTGCTCGGCCTCATCATGGTTCTCCTGGTCCCAGTCGCACTGTGGCAGCTCTGGCCGCAGGGCAACAGGATCCTCGCGTTCCTCGGGATTGCGGGCATCAGCTTCCTCATAGTCTACGTGACAATCTGGCAGATCCATTTTTCCCTCGGGAAAACAATCAATCCCCAGTTGCCGGATAACGGCTACTACCAGGCCTCCGACCAGTACAAGGCGATCCTGCGGCAAGGTGCGAGCAGCTCGCTTGTGAGCTTCCCCGTGATGCTGCGCGACTCGCTGGCCTTCGTTTCGCACTACAACGCCGGCGCGCCGCGGCTGGACCTGTGCAAAGAAGACGAGAACGGCAGCCCGTGGTACTTCTGGCCGCTGGGGGCGCGCACCATCAGCTACCGGTGGGAGACCAACGACAGCGGCAAGACGTACCGCTACCTGTACCTTGTGCCCAACCCCGTCGTCTGGTGGGCCTCCTTCGCCGCGGTGTTGCTCGCGGCCGGGCTCCTCACGGGCTCCGTGTTCTTCCCGCTCAAAAAGCCCCTCAGGCACCCCGCGCTGCTCCTCACCTTCCTTGGCATGTACGTGTGCTACATGATCGCCGTCAGCCGCATCGCGCGGGTGCTGTACCTCTACCACTACTTCATCCCGCTGCTCTTCAGCTTCATCATCCTCGCGCTCATCTACGACGAGATCCACTTCATCGGGAAGAAAATCTTCACGGAGAACGCCAAGACGATCGTCCTGATGGTCTTTGCCGCCTGCGTGTTCCTCGCTTTCCAATTCTACCGGCCGCTCACGTACTACGAGGCCATCAACGACGCGCAATTCGGGCTGCGCAATATCTTCAGCTTGTGGGAACTGCACTGCGTGAATTGCGCCCACCCGAGCGGGCTCGTGATACCGGTGAAACCGCCGCAGTAAAAGTTGATTGGTTGATTCGTTTGTTAGTTTCTTAGAAAACCAGCACTGGCTATCTAACAAACTAATCAACTAAAGAACCAATCAACTGTCTTTCGCCGTTCTCAACTCCCACAACTCCCTGAACATCCGTGCAATGACATACAGCTTCGCCCCCGTCGGATTCCCCGCGCGGCGCGGGTAGTGGGGCACGTCGACGGTTTGCCAGGGGATGTCCGCGCGCTTGAGACGCAAAAACATCTCGGTATTGAAGAGCTTCTCCACCCCGTGCGTGGGGCGGATGATCTGCCAGATCTCCTTGCGGAATACCTTCATGCCGCAGTTCACGTCGCGCACCCAGAGCCCCAGGACGATGACGTTCATGGCGCCCAGCACCTTGCCAAAGAGATTACGGAGGGTGGAATCGGCCCGCCTGCGCCTGCGGCCGGTCACAAACGCGTACACGCCGATGTACGCAAGGAGCAAATCGATGTCGTTTGCGCGGAATTGCCCGTCGCTGTCCATGAAACCGATGATGTCCATCGCGGCGGCGTCGCACCCGGTACGGATCGCCAAGCCGTACCCCTGGTTGCGTTCATGGTGAATGACCCGCATGTGTTTGAGTTCTTTCGTTAATCTCTCGAGGATCTCCGCCGAGCGGTCGCGCGAGCCGTCATCCACCACGATGATCTCGCCGCTGCGGCCGGATTCCAGCAGCCACCGGTGCGCATCGCGCACGGTCGTTTCGATAGTCGCCTCTTCGTTGTAGCACGGCAGGACAAGGGAGAATGTTTCGGCGGGCATAACGGGGTATGATTGAAAGTCTGCGTCGGAGTGTCAATGGGAAGAAGGGGAACAATCACTCCCAGGCAACCAAGGATGGGGCATTCTTTGGTTTCCTTGGCTTCTTTGGATTCTCTGCGGCGAAGCGACAACATAGTGAACAAATGGGCTATCATGGAACCATGAAAACCGTCCTCGTGACCGGCGGTGCGGGCTTCTTCGGCGGCATCCTGAAAAAAGAACTGCTCGATCGCGGCTACAAAGTCGTGAGCATCGACTTGGAAAAGGATGACCTCGAAAACCAAAAACCAAAAAACAATAACCAAAAACTTTTCATGTCCATCCAGGGTGACATCCGCGACAAACCCCTGATGCAAGATCTCTTCTCAACCCACAAGTTCGATGCCGTCATGCACTGCGCCGCCATCCTCGCCCACGCGGTGACGGACAAACAATTCCTCTGGAG
>CAZAUW010000004.1:0-18235 GCA_964488295.1 uncultured Candidatus Peribacteria bacterium | reverse complement strand
CAATAAGAAGCTTTTGGAGTCGCTGGCCAAGAGCGGCGCGCTCGATTCGCTGGGGGAGCGGCGGACGATGATCGAGCACTACGGGAAGATCGGCGATTTCAGCAAGGCGGCGGGCGATGTCGGCTCGCTGCAGGGTGATCTGTTTGGGAGTCTCGACGGCGGGATGCAGGAATCGTCCATTGAATTCCCCAAGACCCCCAAAGCCACGCCGCTCGAGAAGCTCAAGTGGGAGAAGGAAACGCTCGGCATGTACGTCTCGAGCCATCCGCTGGCGGGGCTGCGCAAGTACATCGGCAAGAAAGCGCAACTCATCGGCGATTTGACGTCCAAGGACGTGGGCAAGACGGTGACGCTGGCGGGACTCGACGAGGGGCTCAAGAAGCTGACGACCAAGAAAGGCGAGACGATGGGGATTCTGAGCTTCGAGGACCCCACGGGCAAAATGGAGATCACGCTCTTCCCGCGCGTCTACACGCTCGTGGCGCCGCTCTTGGAGCAGCCCGATTCCGTCCTCGTCATCCGGGGCACTCTCGACTATCGCGCCGGCCAGCTGCAGCTGCGCGCCGACAGCGCCAAGAAGGCGTCGCTCTCCACGATGATCAAGCACGCCAAAGACGAAGGCTTCTTCGACGAGGAAGAAGCTGCGCGCGGCTTAGGCCTGCGCAAGCGCGAGGAGCAAGCCGAAGAAGAGATCGAGATGGTGGACGAGGAAGGCAACGTCATCGCCGGCGAAACGGTGAAGCTCGGCGGCAGTACAGAAGAGGTGGATTTCCTCGGCCCCCTCGGGCGCTGGATCAGCAAGGGGATGAATATGGAGGAGGCGATGGGGAGGCTGGGGTATGCAGAGACAAAAGCAGGGAGGGATACCGACGGATCCGAGGAATCCGACGATTCCGACGAACGAAAAAAATCCTCGGACTCCTCGGTGTCGTCGGATTCTTCGGAATCCTCCCCAGGCCTGCCCACAATATCGATCCACACCATCGCCCTCCCGCCCCGTGCACCGCGCCAGCTCCTCCTGGACCTCAAGAAAGTCTTCGAAACCTTCCCGGGCAAAGAACGCGTGCAACTCAAGATCGGCGAGCAGCTGGTGGCCGTCCCCCTCACCGTGAGCATGTCGACGATCCTGGAGAAGAAGATCGGGGAAGTGATGGAGAAGTATGGAGAAAAGGTGAAACCATGAACACGCACGTTTGTTCGTTTTTTCGTTTCTTCGAAGAAACGAAAAAACGTTCCGCTCGAACTTTCCATGCGCATCCTCCCCGCCACTCCCGAAAGCCTCCCCGAAGCCGTCCGCATCCTGCGCGGGGGCGGCATCGTCGCCTATCCCACCGAGACCTGCTACGGCTTCGCAGTGGACATGACGAATCCTGATGCCGTCGCGAAGCTCTTCGCCCTCAAGAAGCGCCCGCTTGACCAGCCGGTGAGCGCGCTCTTCCCGGATGTCGACATGGCGAAACAGTACGTGAAGTGGAACGAAAAAGCGGAGAAACTTGCATCGCAGTTTCTGCCAGGGCCGCTGACTCTCATTCTGCCCCTGCGTACAGATGCTCATCATCTACTAATAAACCAATCAACTAATAAACTAACAAACTCGATGGGTGTCCGCGTCTCCTCCCATCCCTTCGCGCGACAACTCGCAAGCGCCTTCGGCAAACCCATCAGCACCACCTCGGCCAACCTCCATGGCCAACCGAACCCGTACAGCATCGACGATATTCAAAAACAGTTCGGCGATGAGGCACTGCGGCCCGACCTGGTGATCGACGCGGGACCGCTGGAACAAACGCCGCCATCGACAATCATCGATCTGACAAATACCAAGAACAGCCGAACTTTGCGGAAGGGAACCGTGTAAACCTCTTTGCCTTCTTTGCTTTTTCTGCCCTTCCTGCCGTCTTCCTGGCCACAGGAACAATTTTTTCTCACCTGATCTCGGGTATCCTATCCGCATGCACTGCCCCCGCTGCAAATCCGACGATACGGCCGTGATTGACTCGCGACTCGCCGAGGAGGGGAGGGCCGTGCGGCGGCGGCGCGAGTGCCCCAAGTGCCAGCACCGGTTCACCACATTTGAAAGGCAAGAGCTCTCGTCACTCATCGTCGTCAAGCGCGACGGCACGCGCGAACCCTACAGCCGCAGCAAGATCGAGCGCGGCATCTGGCTCGCCTGCACCAAGCGGCCCGTCACCCAAGAGCAGATTGACAGGATTTTGACCAAGCTGGAGGAAAAATGGGGCGCCAACAAGCAGGAGGTGGCGAGCTCCACGGTCGGGATGGACGTGATGAAGGAGCTCAAGCGCCTCGATCCCGTGGCCTACGTCCGCTTCGCATCGGTTCACCGGGAATTCAAGGACGTGGAGGAGTTCAAGCAAGAATTGGGGAGGCTTTTGACATGACATTTCCCGTAGCGGAAAGCACGTGCTTTCCGCTCGTTATTCCTGACGAGGTGCTTCGTCACAACGGTCTTGCAGTGGACCTCTTTTTGGAGAATCAACAGGTGGAGGATCCGCTGAGGGGGCAGGAGGAGGCGCCTTTGGGTGGGACTGCGGACTCGAACCGGTGGAAGTTGGCTGAGAACGTGACCGGCGTACGCGCTTTTTGCGGGTATTTGGTTCAGCTTCGGTTCCGGTCCGAGCCGGTTGCACAGGCGCGGGCGGTTGGGCAGGTATGCTGGCCGCAGGTGTTGCCTCATCAGCGACATTTTCCCACTCTGACGGCGGTTCCTCCCCCTCTTGCACTACTACAGGTTCAACCCGGGGCATAAGTTTCTGAAGTTTCTCCTCCGCGAACACGGCAATGAGTCTCGCGGGATCACTGGCGGCGGCGCGCAGGTTTGCAAGGCACTCGCGTATCGGCACTGCGAGCATTTCCTCATCTTCTTTTGTAATACGGCTCATGAGTCTGTTGATGGTTTGCACCAAAGCGGAGGCACCTTGTTGCAGCCGCTGAAGAGAGTCGACTGTCTTTCTCTCTAACATGTTTCCTTTTTCCTGAAGGTCTACGATGAGCGCATACGTCGAGAGCAGATCTCTGCCTTCTGCGCATACATCTTCCCATAAGAACCTGGCCCGGTCTTTATTCCACGAAACCAGATCGAAGTTCCACGTAGCAAACTGCTTCAAGAGTGGTAAAGCATTCACTGGAAGCAAATGGGCCTTAGCATTGGGAATCGCCAGCAATTCACCGAGATTTCGTCGGAAGGTTAAGATGTCAAGATGGTCGTATTCTTTGCCACCGAGTCTTTTTGCATGCTGGTCAAGGAATACATACAGAGCCCGCACTGCCTCCGGGCTTGTTGTGTTCCGGAATGTGTCGTGATAGGCATCACGAGCGAGATCGTGAATGCTGCGAACGTCACCGGTATAACTCGCGTAGCCGGCATTTTTCAGAAGCGCTTCCGCGAACCACACCATCTGCTCCAGTCTGTTTCGTTCCTTGCGGGTCAAAAAATCATTGGCTGAAAGGTCATCCGTATCACACCGCAGAAGTTGGCTTGCGTGGAGGTTGATGGCACTGGCGGTACCCAGAAGGTTTGCGTAGAGACCCCTATGATGCACATCACCAGAGCGAGTCTGATTTTTTTGCCTGTGTGCTCCGACCTCCCAAACCATACGTTGAAGTTTCTGCACCTCCCCAAAGAGTTTCTCGCAAACATCAAAGCCGTTGGGGGAGACGTGTTCAGGAAGATGCATAAGAAGAGTATAATCTACATATAATTTGGTGACTGTCAACAAAAGAGGGTGTTCATCAAAAATCCTTTCATGCCCGTTTTGACACCCTCGTCTTGCACTAGCCCTCTCATTCTTCGGCACCTATACTTTCCGCCATGCTCCGAACCCACACCTGCGGCGAATTGCGCGCGAACCACAGCGGCGAAACGGTCACCCTCTGCGGCTGGGTGCATCGCCGTCGCGACCACGGCGGACTCATCTTCATCGACCTGCGCGACCACTACGGACTCACGCAGATCGTGGTGAACCCCGAAAACCGCGACGTGTTCACCAAAGCCGAGCGGGTGCGTCCCGAGTGGGTGCTCAAAACGACCGGAGTGGTGCGTAAGCGCCTAGAAGGGGCGCAGCGGGAAGATAACCCGACGGGGGCGATCGAAATCGCCGTGGATGATGTGGAAGTGCTGAGCGAATCGAAGACGCCGCCGTTCGAAATCGCCACAGAGCGCCCCTTCGCGGGCGCAGGTTCTGGGGGGGCAGGTTCTGCCGGCGCAGAGTTAGCGGGCGCAGGTTCCGCGGGCACGGGGGATGATACGGGCGCAGTCAACGAAGAACTGCGCCTCCAGTACCGCTTCCTCGATCTGCGCCGCCCGCGCATGCAGGAGATGATGCGCAAGCGCGATCAACTGATCAGCCACATCCGCCACTACATGCACGGCAAGAACTTCACCGAGGTGCAGACGCCGATCCTCGCCAACTCCTCGCCCGAGGGCGCGCGCGATTACCTGGTCCCGAGCCGCCTCCACCGCGGCATGTTCTACGCACTCCCCCAGGCGCCCCAGCAGTTCAAGCAGCTCCTGATGGTGGCAGGGCTCGACCGTTACTTCCAGATCGCGCCGTGTTTCCGCGACGAAGACCCGCGCGCCGACCGTCACCCAGGCGCGTTCTACCATTTGCATCTGGAGATGAGCTTCGTGACGCAACACGACGTCTTCCAGACAGTCGAGCCGCTCATGATCGAGCTCACCGAGAAGTTCAGCGACAAGAAAGTGACACACAAACCCTTTCCGCGTTTGCCGTGGAAGGAGGCGATGGATACATACGGGTCAGACAAGCCGGACTTGCGCTACGAATTGAAACTGACTGATATCACTGACCTGGCAAAAGGTTGTGGATTCAAAATTTTTGCTGATTCTGTGGAAAAGGGCGGAGTAGTCAAAGTTATGAGAGTGCCAAACGGGCCGGGTAACCTCTCCCGCAAAGACATTGATGACCTGACGGAAGTTGCAAAAATCTACGGAGCGAGGGGTCTCGCATGGATCGAAGTGATAGACAAAAGAAAGAGAGCATTTGGCGGCCTTCCGGCAGAAAAGTTAGGTCTTGATCTGGTGGAAAAAATTGTTGAGCGAACCGGCGCCAACGATGGAGATACTCTGCTTTTTTCGGCTGACAAATGGCTCGTTGCCTGCAAGTCATTGGGGCAGGTTCGTATCGAAGTCGCGCGTAAAAGAGAAGTCGCCGATTCCAAGCTCGCCGCTTGGACGTGGATCGTCGGTTTCCCGAAGTACGAGTGCAACGAACAGGACCGCAAAATTGATTTCTCCCATAACCCCTGCTCTATGCCCCAAGGCGGCATGGAAGCGCTGCAAACCAAAGACCCGCTGACGATCCTGGCATACCAGTACGACATCTGCTGCAACGGGTTTGAGCTCAGCTCCGGCGCCATCCGCAACCACCGCCCCGACATCATGTACAAGGCCTTCGAGATCGCGGGATATTCCAAAAAGGACGTGGACGACAAATTCGGCGGCATGATCTCGGCCTTCCAGTACGGCGCGCCTCCCCACGGCGGCTGTGCCCCGGGCATCGACCGCCTGATGATGGTGCTGTGGGAGTGCCCGAGCATCCGCGACATCTACGCCTTCCCCAAGAACGGCAAGGCACAGGATGCGATGATGGGCGCCCCGTCGGCGGTGAGCGACAAACAACTGAAGGAATTGGGCATCAAGGTTGTGAATGACTAATCGGACGATTCGTATATGGTATGTGGTATATCGTATGTCGTATCGGGAAAATAATTGATACGACATACTACATACGATATACGACATACGCATGACCGACCCCAAAAAAAACGAGGTCCTGGGTCCACGCGCCGACAGCCGGAGACAACTGGAGGGGAAGAGGGCAAAAGAAGGGCAGTTGCGCGCGCAGCACCAAGGTGAGGCGCAAGAATTCGCCAGACGATCGGAGGAAGCGGTGAAGAAAAGTGAAGCCGCGGCGCAGGAAAAAAAGAAGGCAGAAGCCGCCTGGAGGAAGTCCGAAGAGGAAAGGAAATCTGCTGTCGCCGCCGACAAGAAGCGCAAGGCGGAGGAACTGCGCGTGATGGAAGTGAAGAAAGGCAAGGACGAGGAGCACCGGAAAAAACAGCAGGTGTACCTCGATTCGCTCCACGGGAACGCCGCGCGCCAGGCGCTGATTGAGAAAAAGAAACGCGAGGAGGAGGATGCACGTCACACGGCGATCAGGCGGGCGGAGCGCGAGGCGCTCGATGCGAAGTACAAAGCCGATTCGCAGGAGCTGAGGGAGAAAAACGAGATCGAGTCCGGGATGCTGCGCGAGCGCGACCGCCTGGAGAGGGAAGCGCGCGACGAAGAGAAGAAGTTGTACGCCGAGGGGCAGAGAAAAAAACTCCTCCTGGAAGCCGATGCCAGGCAGAAGCACCTGCCGGAACTTGAATTGCGAGGGAAGGAGGCTTCCCTCGATCGTGAGCTGGAGAAGCAGAAAAGTGAACTGCGTTCGCTGGCAGAGCAGAGGAAGCGCCAGCTTGAGACCGAAACCACAAGGAAAAAGACAGAGGCGGAGAGGAGGACGAAGGAGAAGAAAGCGGAGACGGAGCGGGAGTTGCAGCGCAAGAAAACGGACCTGCGGCCCAAGCAGTAGGTACTCACGGGCTTACACCCGTGGCACGTCTGAAAGTTAAATGATGACCGAGCTTGCCGGCCGTAGCCCCGCAGATGCGGTGCGAAGGCTGGTGATTTTTTTCTTGTGCCAGGATCTTAGATATGATATTATCATATTATCTTTTCATACATTTACGACCACCATCTCTGTCCCCCTGCCGGCACAGCTCCTCAGAGCATTGGAAGACCTCGTAAAACAAAAGAGGGCGCCGAATAAAGCCGCCGCAATGCGCTTGGCGCTGGAAAAATATTTGGAAGATGAGGCGGTGCAAGCCGTCCTGCGCGCGCGCAAAGAACCCAGCCTGGAAGGTGATATTGATGAACTTGCGGCAAAGCTATGAGCGTCCTCAATATCACATACAAGCCCGTGTTCCTTCGGCAGTATAAAAAGTTGCCAAAGAGCCTCCAAGAGGAGGTGAAGGAAAAACTTGCGCTGTTCCACACGGACTACGCTCACCCCTCACTGCATACACACAAACTCCGGGGGGCGCTCAAAGGCTCATACAGTTTTTCCGTCAATTACTCATACCGCATTATCTTTGAGTTTGAATCGAAACATACGGTTGTGCTGCTCGCCATAGGCGATCATGACATCTATACATAGGCAGCGTACGGAAGAAGCTGCGCCTAGGACGAAAACTCCTTCTCATATTCGTCTTTCTCCCACACGACCCACGGCGTATCGGGGGCGATGACCGTGCGGATTGTCTTGCCGGTTTTGGCTGATTTTCGTTCATAGAGACTCATGCCTCCCAGTGCCTTCGCACGTTCCTCCATGCGTTCCACATACGTCGTGCGCGGAAGCGGTGCCCGCATCGCCGCATGGCACTTTATTTCCTGCGGAGTAATACTGAAGGGTTTGCCTGACGTTTCACTTTTTACCACGAGAGATTCGGCCCTTTTGTCAGCGACATCGGGGAGCCGGCTGGCTTCTATTGCGCTTCCCGACACAGGAATATCCTGCGCATACCATTGCAACGCTTTTGCGGCCACTTGCTCATTCGTGAGTGGGAAGTAGCGCTGTGCGAGGGTATGGTTGTACGGATTGGGCGACGATGCGATTGGGAAGAATTCACCCCACTCTTTTGTCGACCGCATGTGAGCAATCAGTTTTGGGACAAGCATCGCATATTCCTCTGTGGAATACTGTTTGTTAAAAATGCAAAACCGCTTCTTGCGTAGCCCTACGCAGCCGAAACAGTCCTGACAGCTCACGCAGTAACTGCAGTATAAAAGACCATTGCAGCCATCGTAGCAGTAGTAGCAAAAGGCGCATCGGGTGAACCGGTTCCCGCATCGCGCGCTCTCGTATACCAGTTCCACCTGGTCTCCGTATGTCGTGTAGTCGCAACAGTTTTTGACCCCGTCGAACGCCAGTGAACAGTAGCGCAGGTCTTCCCCGTCGCGTACAAAGTAGGAGTCGCGGACATTCTTGCATTGGAAAAGATAATTCCCCGAAACATTCTCCACCATCGTCATCACCGCATCGGGGCGCGGCTGCGTTTGCCAAAATGCAACGGCCTTCTCCCTCCATTTTTCCCTCTGCCCATGGGAAGCCAGGTTGAAATCTCGCAGGAATTGTTCGTACTTCTCCTTTGTGTACTGCTCATTGAAGACGCGGAACTCCGCGTGCCGCAGATTGACGCAGCCAAAACAGTTGCGGCAGGAACGGCAATTGAGCAGGAAGAAGCTGTCGGAACAGTCGGTGCATTCCTGCGAATCCTGCAGGGTATGGCTTTTGGAGCAGGAAATGCAGCGGAAGCAGTGTTCACAGCTGGCAATCTCGGAGCAGTCGAGGCAATTCGTGCACGCAACGGCGCGCTCACAGCAGAGGCAGTCTTCCGACCGGCGTGTATTGAAACACAAGTAGCAATGCTTATTCTGCGATGCGTTGTTGCAGTAATCGCAGTCTTCATTCTGCAACACCATGAGTGCGAAGTGTGGTACGACCCGCTGGAGCGCTTCGTGCTGGGCGAAGAATCCCCGCGACCAGTCGATGTCTTTCCCAAAATCCATGGCACTCCATTTGTCGCTCCACCACTCATCATTCTCGTATACCGGAAAGGGCACTTCCCGCGGGAACATCGAGAAGATGCGTTTGCCGGATACCGAGGATGTGCGGCTGTAGACGATGATCTGGTTGATGAATGCCAGCCGTCTCTGCAGGCGGCAGAGCGGACAGAAAGCGGGGGGCGGAAGATCCTGAATGTGGCCGCCGATCACCGGTGAAAGCCTTGCCAAAAACCCTATGTCCTCGCCACTCAGTTCAAACCCTTGTCTGCACGATGCGCACGTCAGCTGCATGCCAAGAAGTGTGCCCTACCTTCTCGCCCGGGTGAAACGAAAACGAGCCATACAAATCGCAATGGTACTGCGGCAATTCTGATACAGTGGGCTGCAAGCCGAGGTGGCGCAGTTGGAAGACCTGCCCGCCGAAGCCCGTGCCGTGGTGGCGGAATTGGCAGACGCGCCAGCCTTAGGAGCTGGTGGGCGCAAGCCCTTAGAGGTTCGACCCCTCTCCACGGCACCACGTAAAACCGTGCGCAGCCGGTGAAAAGTTACGACATCTTCACTGTGTCTTTTTCTTTCTTCGCCTTGTGTTTCTTCAAGCACTCCACTTCCCGCGTCAGCTCTTCCATCCAATCCCTTCCCTCTGCCTTGGACATCAACCCCTGCTCGGTGATGCGCAGGGTTGATCCGCTGATTTTCCACTGGGCATTGAGGCCGAGGAGTTGCATGATCTCCTTGGCGGTCACGCGGCTGCCGAGCGTGAGGACAATCACGCGGTCTTTGCTGCTGTCCTCCATCTTGACGCGGTTGACGCCGCCCCTGCGCGCCGCCATCTTCAGACGCAGGACGGCGAAGAGGTTCTGCACCTGCGAGGGCGGCTCGCCGTATTCGTCGCGCAGGTCCGATTCGAACTCCTTGAGGATCGCCTCGTCTTCGCTGGCCGCGAGCTTCTGGTAGACCGAGATCTTCTCTTCGCTGTCGGTGACGTAGAAGCCCGGAATGAACGCCTCGATGGGCAACTGTATCTCCACCGACACTTCCTCTTCCTCCACTTCCTTGCCGCCGCCCTTGAGCTCCTCCACGGCGTTCTTGAGCAAGCGCAGGTAGTGGCTCACGCCGACTGTCTGCATCGAGCCCGACTGGCTGGCACCGAGGATTTCGCCCGCCCCGCGGATTTCTAAGTCGCGCATGGCCACTTGGAACCCCGAGCCAAGTTCGCACGCCTCTACGATGGCGCGCAGGCGCTTCTTGGCGTCATCCTTGAGCTTCTGGCTGTGGTAGAGGAAGTACGCGTAGGCCTGCACCCTGCCGCGGCCGACCCGGCCGCGCAGCTGGTAGAGCTGCGAGAGCCCGAACCGCTCGGCTTCGTTGACGATCAGGGTATTGGCGCGCGGCAGGTCAATACCGTTCTCGATGATGGTGGAGCTCACGAGCACGTCGTACTTTCCCTCCTTGAACGAAACGATGCGCTCTTCCAGCTGATCGGGCTTGAGCTGGCCGTGGCCGACCACGAATGTCGCCTCGGGGATGAGTGTACGGAGCTTGTCGGCGAACGCGTCAATCGTCTCGACGCGGTTATGGAGCACGAAGCACTGCCCACCGCGCTTGATCTCGGCGAGGATCGCCTGGCGCGTGAGCTCGTCGCTGTACTTGCGCACTTCCGTGATGATCGGGAGTCTGCCGGGCGGGGGAGTGGTGATGGTCGTGATGTCGCGAAGCTTATGGAGGCCCAGGTTGAGCGTGCGGGGAATGGGGGTCGCCGTGAGCGTGAGGATATCCACCGACGCACGCATCTCCTTGAACTTCTCCTTCTGTTTGACGCCGAAGCGCTGTTCTTCATCGATGATCACGAGCCCCAGGTTGAAGAATTTCACGTCCTCCTGGAGCAGCCTGTGCGTGCCGATGACGATATTCACCTTGCCTTTGCGCAGGTCTTCGATGATCGCGCGCTGCTCGGCGGGCGTACGGAAGCGGCTGAGCATCTCGATCGTCACCGGGAAGCCTTTGTAGCGCTCCTCAAAGTTATGGTAGTGCTGGTCGGCGAGGATCGTGATGGGCGCGATCACGGCCACCTGCTTGCCCCCCTGCACCGCCTTGAAGGCCGCGCGCATCGCCACCTCCGTCTTGCCAAACCCGACATCCCCACAGATCAACCGGTCCATCGGATGGTCACTCTCCATATCCGCCTTCAAATCCTGCACCGCTTTCATCTGCCCGGGCGTCTCCTGGTAGGGGAACGCCGCCTCAAACTTTTGCTGGGCGGCGGTATCCTCGCCAAACGAGTGCCCCTTGCTCCTGGCGCGCTTGGCGTAGAGATTCAGGAGCTCCCTGGCGATTTCCTTCGTCTCCTTGCGCATTTTTTCGGTCATGCGCTTCCACTCCACCGTCCCCAGCCGCGTGAGGACCGGCTCTTCGCCTTCTTCGTGCACGAACTTGCTGAGCTTGTCGGCCTGGTCCACGGGCGTGAAGAGCTTGTCGCCGCCCGCGTACGTCAGTTCCAAGTATTCCCGCGATACGTCGTCCACGGCCTTCTGCGTCATGCCTTCGAAGTGCCCGATGCCGTGGTCCATGTGCACTACGTAATCCCCGGGCTGGAGCGAGGTGACGAAGTCGAGCGCCAGTTTGGCCACGCTTCTCTGCTTGCCGGCCTTGCGAAGCGAGAAAATCTCGCGGTCGGTGAGGAGCGCGCACTTCTGGTCGGGGTTTTGGAGGGAGTGGGGGAGCAGGTCGTCTTCGTTGGCGGGGATGAGAACAAGCCCGTGAACGTCGCTCGTCGCTCGACTGTGCTCGTCGCCCGGTTTTCCCGACGAGTGACGACGGTACGCAATCCTCTCTTCCTTGCAGATCTCCTCCAGCTCGTCGATGCGCTTGGTGACGACGATCAGCGTCCACTCCTGCTGCAGTTTGTCGCGCACGTCATTGAGGAAGTCGGTGAGCGTGTAGAACTTGAGCACCGAGAGGTAGCGCAGGTGCTTGTGGGAATCTTCCGAAACCGGGAACGCTGTGAAGGAGAGCGTTTCCTGTGAACGCGGCGGCTCTACGTCATCCTGGTCATCCAGGACGAGCAGCAACTCCTCAGGCAGTTGTTCGCCCAGGGGAAGCTGCTTTTGGAAACGCGCGGGGAAAACCATCATCTCCCTGCCCGCGTCTTGTGTCTTGGACAGATCGCGCACGTCAACCGCGAGGATCTTCTGCACGTTCTCAAAATCGAACAGTACGCGCATCGGGTGCGCCGACTGGATGGGGAAGATGTCGAGCGTCTCGCCGGTGCGGCGGTATTCGCCGGGCGCCAGGTACAGGTCTTCGCCGTGGCTGTACCCGCGCTCGATGAGGGACTCAAAGAATGCGGTGAAGTCCACCCGCTGGCCTACCTTGAGCGACAGCTTCGACTGTGAAAGCTCCGCAAACGACGGGAACGCCGTGTCCCAGGTCTGTCGCGAGATCGTGAACACGCGTGACGGAGATCCCCCTTCCTTGCCTGCAGGCCGGGGCTGCATGAAGAGGAGGAAGCTCTGCAGGCGCTGCGGCAGCAACGTCCCGTTCTCGTCCTGCGCAGGAAGCAGCTCGTGGGCGGATTCCTCAAAGAAACCCAGCCAGTGGAGGAGGGATTCGGCGCTCTCATCGTTATTGGTCACGAGCAAAGCGTCTTTGGGACGGAAGGCGAGCAAGTGTGCAAGCAGCATCGCTTTGGCGGTCTCGTTGCTGGTGCCGGATACGACAAGACGCTTCTTTTTTGCAAGAAGGTCGGCGAGATCCTTGTGGGTCTCTTTCCCAAGCAAAAGTGATGGTTTCATGACACGAAAAAACTCTAACGATTGTTCTATGGTTATATTGCTATATTGTTCGCAAGCGAGTCACGAACAATATAACAGTATAGCAATATAACAATTTTACCAATAAAAAAAGGATATGCAACTATTTTTTACTCCTCTTGCATCCTGAGCGGCATCACCAGATGCAGGAAGTTCGCCTCGTCCGGGAGCACGAACACGGCCGGGTGCTGGCTGTCTTGCATGCGCATCTCGAGCGAACCGGCGTCAATGTGGCTGAGGAAATCGAGCACGTACGACGAGCTGAGCGCGATCTTGTTTTCCTGGCCGCTCAGTTCGCTTGCGAGGGTGGCCTCGTCTCTGCCCGCCGGGGTTTGGGGGGTGGCGATGCGCGTCTGGGATTTCTCGATGTGGAAGGTGAGGTTGTTATTCACTTCGCGCGCGAAGTAGTGCAGGCGCTTCACATCTGTGAGGAGTTCGCCGGCTGCAAAGTGCACGCGGGTGGGGTTGTCTTTCGGGACGATCTGCTGGTAGTTGGGGAATTTGCCGTCAATGAGGCGTGAGAGGAGGTGGGTGGAGCTGAGCTGCACCTCGATCTGCTGGCTGCTGAGAGTGAGGTTCACGACCTCGTCGTCGTTCCCCGCCTCCTTCTTTTCTTCTTTCTTGCCGGTTTTACGCCCGGACGCAGCTGACCCAAGGATGACCTTGAGTTCTTCGAGGATTTTGGTTGGGATGATGCAGGAGACGTTCCTCTGCTGGCCGTCCACGGGGATTTGGTATTCAGAGAGTCGGTAACTGTCTGTTGCCACGAAGATAAGCTTGTCTTTTTCGGTACGCACATAGACGCCTGAAAGCACGGGGCGCAGCGACGTTTTGGCCGAGGCGAAGGTGGTGAGGTGGAGTGCGCGCAGCAACGCATGCTTGGGGAGAGTGAGCACCGTCTGCTTCTCTATACTGCTGATAGTGGGGTACTCACTCGCCGCTTCTCCCGCGATCATGGTCTTGGCATGTTTGGATGTGCAACGCAGCTGTGTGCCCTCGCTTGTCTCCAAAAACACGTCAGGGTCGTTATTGTACTGCGCAAAATTGAGGATGGCTTTGGCGGGGATCGTAATGGCTCCCTCCGACTCCACGTTGGCCGGAAAACTGGTGATGATACTCAGTTCCAAATCCGTGGCGCTCACGGTGCACACTTCGCCCTTCACGTCCATGAGGATATTCCCCAAAATCGGCAACGCCTGCTGCCCGCCGATCGCGCGGCTCACCAACTGCAGCGCTGCCAGGAACTCGGAAGTGGAACAGGAGAATTTCACAGGGCTTGAAGAAAGAAAGAGATGGATTGTACTGAATTCATCATCATCATACTATCTATTCTTCCTTCCACTTTCATACCCTATTCTGTGGAAAATGCGCGTAATGTCAGTCGGCCGATGGCGGCGAAAAGCCAAAAAGGATGCCAACGAACAAAAGTGTTGTGTGGGGGAGGTGTGGAAAACTCGTGGAGAACGCACTCGCATCGGGCTTGGGAGGCAAGACTACACATATTGGCTTCCAGAAGAGAAAAATCATGTATTTCTGTGGAGAACCCCTCCGGAGGGCCGCGTATCAGCTGGCATCATTATCCACAGGCTGTGTGGATAAGTTTTGTACCCAATCCCGTAGCCGGGAGCCGGGCTCCCGGCTACGGATGGGGGTTTCTTGAGAATTTCAAAAATTTTTCGCGCTCTTCCATCTGAGGCGCCCGCGTCCTGTTCTTCTTGAGTTCCAATTTCCCCTCCTTGGTGACGGCAAAGCTCCCGTCGGGGATGTCCTCGTGCAGGAAACACCCTCCGGCCACAAAGCAGTCGCGCCCGACCTTCACGCCCGGGTTGGTTTTCACGCCGATCCCGAACCGGCAACCGCCGCCGACGACCGTGCCGAACTTTACAAGGCCGCTTGGGACACTCTGCCCGTCGCATGCCGACGCAATCTTACCTTCATCCAACCGCAGGTTGCCCGTGATGCAGCCGCCCCCGAAGGACACGTTCTCCCCCACCACCGAATCCCCCAGGTAGGTCATGTGCGTCCACACGGACCCCGCGAGCACGCTGCCCTTCACCTCCGTGTTGTAACCGATCACCGAGCTGTCGCCGATGCTCGAGCCGCGCACGAGCGCCCCGTTGCCGATGATGCAGTTCTTCCCGATGTAGCACGGGCCCACGACCGTCGCATGCGGCAACACCCTCGTCCCCTCGCCGATCACGACACTCCCTTCCACCACGGCCGTCTTGTGGACGCTCGCCGTCTTGTGGACTGCGGGCTTGCGGATGTCTTTGAGCAGGAGCTCAAGGAGCGCAAGCAAATGCCACGGGTACTTCACCGGCTGCCATACGCCCTTGTACCTCACCGCGTCGTACCGGTGTTCCTTGAGGAGAGTGCCCAGTGCCTGTTCGTAGCCGTCGTCTTTGCGGTTATGGACTTTCTTCAGGGCCGCCAGCAGTTTCGACGCGTCGCTATGGACGTGCGCTACGATATTGACGAACTTGCTCGGCTCTCTGCCTGCGCCGGGTTTTTCCACAATCGCGGTGACGCGGCTCCCCCTGAGCGTGACGTAACCGCCCGGGAAGTAGCTTGTCACCGCCTGTGTCAGGATCGCGCCGCCTACCCCGCGCTTCCTGCTTTGTGCAAGGAGCTGCGTGAAGGCCTGCGGCTCAATCATGTCGTTACCCGAGACGATTAGAACAGGCTCTGCGCCAAGGCGCGGGAGCGCCTCCAGGCATGCCGCCATCATCCCGCCTTCGGTATCCTTCTGGATCACGAACGGGAGCTTGGGGGAGAGCGCACGGATCGCGTCTTGATTGTGCTTGCCGAGGACCAGCGTGATATCGCTCAACCCGGCTTGCGACAACCGCTCCACCTGGTGCGTGAGCAGTGCTTTGCCGCAGAGCGGGAAGAGTGACTTCTCCTGAAGTGGCCAGAAGCGGCGCGAGCGGCCGGCGAGGAGGAGGAGGACCTTCACGGCAAGGCAGTATATGCCCACTATTGCGCTCTAGCTAGGCACAATGCCGCTACCAGACCAGCTCCTCATGCGCGTCTCCCGTCACCGGTTTGGCAGAGATGCCGAGGTACCCGTACCGGGCCGCGGCGGCTGCCAGTTGCGCGGTTTCCTGAAGTGAGGGGAGGAAGACCTGTGCCGGCGCCACCGCCAGAATGAAGCCGGTGGAAGACGCCGCCGCGCCGTCTTCGTCCACCAGGACCGTCGCATGCATGTCGGCGTTCGATTGGGTGAATGACCGTTCGCTGCGCTTGCCGATGTCGCCGAGGATCAGCGCCGACCGGCCGCCCCGGGAGACGCGCAGGCCGAACGATGTCCTTGCCGCTGCGGCATCTTGCGCCGTCACCGTTTGCAGCGAGACACCGTCTTCCATGTCGAGGGTCTGGTGCTGTGTGGCGGCGAAGAACGGCACGTGCCGTTCCTCCATGGCGGCCGCCAGTTGCTGCTGACCGCCGCCAAGCCCGCGGAGGTTTTGGAGCAGGATGGCGCCGACGGGGTAGCGGCGGATGAGTGCCGGCACCGCGGCCAGGCGGCTGGAGGTGAGGTGCGTGAGCACGAGCAGGTCGATGCCGCGGCTGAAAAACGGCAGCGCCCCGCCGAGCTCCTCCAGCGCCTGGGGGCTGCGTGCATCCACCACGATCCGCCTACCCGACGGCGTGCGGATGAGCACGGTATCGGGGAAAATCCCGATGTGCAGTTTCCCGTCCTTCACGAGGCGCAGCTCATGTACGGCAATGACGGCGGCCGCGGCGACGAGGCCGAGCATCCACAGCAAAAGCGTACGACGAGCGATCGGCATAGGGAGGAATACTAGAGTACCGCGCGTGAACGCGGCAACCGCGGTTTCCGCTGACCGTGAACGCACGTCAGGTTTCAGGTCTACCCCAAAAAATCTCCTCAGTTACACCGTTGCTCTCCGCATGCGCTTCCATCCCACGATCGCCCCCGCGAGCACGAAGGCGAGGAGCGGAGCCGGGCCGGATTGCGTCAGGCCCCTGGAGGGTGGCGTCGGCGTGGGACGCGCGGGTGGCGTGAACGCAGGGGATGGACCCTCTGAACCATCCACCGCGACGAACGTTGCGGTGCTGCCAGCCGGATCGAGCGGGATGCGGTCGAGAGTTGGCGACAAGCCGTAGACCACCAATGGCGACGCCTGCACGGTGTATGCCATATTGCGCTGCTCCATGACCGTCAGCACCGCCACCGTGTTGCCCGTCACCACGAGCCGCTGGAGCGAGAGCAGCTTGCCCGATCCGTCGGTGACCGCGAACGCCTGATCGGCTTGGGCGGGCGGGATTTTTACCGGCGCCGAGAAGGTGAGGATGAAGCCCGTGCCCGACACACTCTGCGCCGATACCAGACTGAGCGTGCGGTCACTGGCGCCCGCCGAAGACGAAGACGAGGATGCCGTGGCCGAGGGTGGGAAGAAGGAGACGGCCGAGGATGACGAGCTCATGGCCCCTGCCTGGGGTCCGGCGCTCACACTCGCCTCACCCTGGAAAAACTGGCTCTCCTGGCCATCCTGGCCCACCGCGAGCACGGAGAAGTAGAGCCGGGGGCTCGAGGGGAAGTCTGTGAGCAGGAGGCCGGTCTCGGTGCCCTTTGTGGAGGCAAAGTCATCGTAGCGGCCGCCATTTTGGAGGATCGATTGGCGGCTGAAGTAGACGCGGTAGTTCTTGACGGTTTCGGGGTGCGCGGGAGTCTTCCACTGCACGAACACCCCTCCGTCCTGGACGGCAGCCGTGATGCCGGTCACTGCCCCGGGTACATCGGCCAGTGCAACCAGCGGGGAGGCGAGGAGCCCGGTGATGAGGAGGGCACGCACCAGGGTGCGCATGGGTATGGGTGTGAGTTTCTATTCATTATAGCACAACTTTACTGCTTCTCCAAGCCTCTAGTACGGGTTTTTGGTCGGCTGGTTTTTCGTTGTTGGTTATGGAAGCAGCTCAGGATTCTGAGTGCCTTCAGAACGAAAAACCAAAAACGAAGAAACTAAAAACTCCGAAAGTCTGTTTCCGCTTCCATTAGGCAAAAACACGCGTATAATCGCGAAGATGGCCCTCAGCTTCCGACATCTCACATCCACCAAACAACTCTCACGGAGCGACACGGACGCCATTGTGCGGGAGGCGCTCTCGATGGAAAAAGTCCTGCAGAAGGGCGGCGACACCCGCCTGGACGGGAAGATCCTCGCGAGCCTCTTCTACGAGCCGAGCACGCGCACCCGCCTGAGTTTCGAGACTGCGATGCTGCGCCTGGGCGGGCAGGTGATCACCGCCGAGGGGATCCAGTTCAGCTCCATGTACAAGGGCGAAACGATCGAGGACACGATGCGGATGGTGGGCGGCTACGCCGACATCGTCGCGATGCGCCACCCCGAGCAGGGCAGCGCCGACAGGGCCGCCGCCGTGAGCCCCGTGCCGTTTATCAATGCCGGCGACGGCCCCGGCCAGCACCCCACCCAGGCGCTCCTCGACCTCTTCACGATCCAGAAAGAGAAAGGGACGATCGACGGACTCAGAATCGCGATGGTGGGCGACCTGCGCTACGGCCGCACGGTGCACTCGCTCACATTCCTTCTGGGTCTGTACAAAGATCTGCAGTTCACGTTCGTCGCGCCACACGAGCTCACGATGCCGGAGAAAGTGACGAGTTTTTTGCAGGAAAAGAAATTACCGTTTGAGGAAACAGACGACTTGGAGGCCGCACTCGGTTGCGACGTCGTCTACATGACGCGCATTCAGCAGGAACGCTTCGCCGACCGCTCGGAGTACGACCGGCTCAAAG
>CAZAUW010000003.1:583-19219 GCA_964488295.1 uncultured Candidatus Peribacteria bacterium | reverse complement strand
ATCGTTTCGTATGTGGTATATGGTATGTCGTATATGGTACGGATGAGAACCCGATATACGATATACGACATACGAAAATTATCGTAAGGGGCTCTTCTTCGGCACCCCCACCGTCCGCGGATATTTTTTCGAAAGCGCCGCGGTCTTCTCGAACACCAACAACTGTCGCTCACCAAAATCCCCTGGTAGCGTGTAGCGGTGTTCACCGGTCAGCCGGCAGGAGAATTCCGTACGCGCGCGAAGCGAATCTTCCAGCTCTTTGGCAATATCGAGGCTCTTCCACAGGATGATGCGCCCGTTCACCTTCACAAACGCGGCGCAGTACTCGAGCAGCGTACGCACCGGCGCCACCGCGCGCGCGGTGGCGATATCGAACTGCTCGCGATACCGCCCGTCACGGCCCAGCGTTTCCGCACGGCCTGCGAGCAACTCCACATTGCCAAGCCCCAGCGCGCGGGCGATCCTCTCCACCGCATCCGTTTTCTTTTGCGTCGCATCGAGCCCGGTGCACTGCGCTTGCGGCAGGCAGATCGCGAGCGGCAGAAGGGGAAAGCCGCCGCCGGTGCCGAGGTCGAGGAGGTGTATCGGTGTATGGGTATATCGGTGTATTGGTTCAATGTCGAGCGCCGCCAGCGAATCCAGTACGTTCCCCACCCAGCACTGCTCGGGACTCCGCAATGCTGACAAATTGACTTTCGCGTTCTCGCGCAAAAAAACGTCCACCAACTTTCTCAGTTGCGCTTCATATTCCTTGGCGGCCGGTGGCAGCGAATCAGTCATTGCCGGCAGTCTACCCCATGTCGAACGCCTGATTTTTTAATTTGAAATTTGTAATTTCAAATTTTTAATAATAATTTCAAATTAAAAATTAAAAATCTCCCCTTTATTCTCGTTTGTCACCCCACCTTCCCCTCGCTATCCTCCCCCCATGCCCCACGGCCAGCGCATCGCGGAGTTCCTCCTCAGCATCGGGGCGGTGAGGCTCTCGCCGCGCGAGCCCTTCACCTGGACCAGCGGCATCAAATCGCCCATCTACTGCGACAACCGGATGATCTACAGCCACCCCGACGCGCGCGATTTCGTCGTGTCGGCGCTCGTCGCGCGCGTCAAAAGCCTGCATGTGCCTCCGGATGTGATCGCCGGCACGGCGACGGCGGCTATCGGCTGGGCGGCGCTCGTGGCCGATCGCATGCACCTGCCGTTTGTGTATGTGCGCGCCAAAGCAAAAGAGCACGGGGCAAAGAAGCGTATCGAAGGTGACCTGAGAGAAGGCAAACACGTGGCGGTGGTGGAAGACCTCATCTCCACGGGCGGAAGTTCCGTCTCCACCGTCGAGGCGCTGCGGGAGGAAGGCAAAGCCACGGTCAGCGACATCGTCTCGATCTTCACCTACGAATTCGAATCGGCGCTTGAAAAATCCCAGGAAGCATCGGTGCGGATTCACCCCCTCACAACTATTTCGATCCTCACGCAGGTGGCCGTCGCCCAAAACCGGATTATGCAAGCCGAGGCGGCGATGGTGATGGATTTCGTGAAGGATCCGGAAAACTGGCAGAAAAAGTACTGAGCAGGATGGGTATTTGCAAAAATAATAAAAAATGATATAATATACCTATGACACACACATCCGGAGACAATTGGGATTTGGATGATCGCGACGGGGATTAAGCAGCCCTCCAAGCATCTTTTGGAACATAAACATTGATCAATCATCGGATCAATGAATGAAGTCTGTTGGCTTAATAGAGCCAATTTTATCGAAAAAACTTGATTATTTTATAAAATAGTAAATAATATACAATCTATGCATTCCGCTCTCAAGCTGCCCCCGGATGCCGAATTGGCCGAGCAATCACCAAAGACGCCCAAGAGTCGCGAAAAAAAACGCTGGTTAGGCATGATCGCGAGTGCAGTGCGCAGCGGCATCGGCAAGCTGCTTGGTACATCCTCTACACCGAATGAGCGGGCGATGTCGGCTTGGCACAAAGCGCAGGCGAGGGAAGTGAAGAAGGCGGAGGAGGCGCAGAGGAAGATGGTGCAGGTATCGCAGTACGTGAGGGCAGTACCACGACTCACCCCTGAAGAGGCGAGAATGCAGGCGATCCTGCGGATGAATACGGCATTCGCTCCGGCCGATGCTTACACGGTCAGTTTGAAGAAAGAAGACACACGGCCCTTGCCTATCCGGAATATGGACAAAAAATTCAATGGTCCCCTCAGGGAAAAAGAAGCCCGCTACGAGCAGACCCTGGGTAGAGCGATGATGGGTGTGCCCGATACCTCTCAACCGGCCACGCAGAAGGCTTTGCTCGATACAGTTCTTCCATATCTCAGCACCCAGGGCTTGCCTTCTCCTTCGCCGTCGCAACGGCCCGTCCCCAAAAATGAAACAGTGGTGATGGGTGGCAGCGAGC
This sequence comes from uncultured Candidatus Peribacteria bacterium, assembly GCA_964488295.1. GTDB lineage: Bacteria > Patescibacteriota > Gracilibacteria > Peribacterales > Peribacteraceae > CAZAUW01. Next base: position 16,805 of record CAZAUW010000003.1, on the reverse strand, counting down.
GACAGTCGATCATCGACAATGCAGCGGCCTTTGCGCCGTCTGCTCAGGATGCAGCATGGGGCGCGATAAATATCGATGATGCGTTTGCAGATGCAAAATGGCAGAGCGGGACGTGGTAAATGCCGCAGTATTGGCTTATGGAAGGTAAATTATTAGTATTTGACATAGTAAAATAATATTGACTAAATATATAATTTAGCTACAATCTTCAGGCTCATGCAAAGCCGTAAGCCCAAGGGTTTAGGCGTGCGTGTGCATGCCTCTTTGGAAACAACGGCTTTCAGTATGAGCAGAAAAAGGAGTTCGTATGAGCACCCTGCAGAAGAGCCTGCGTCGCCGGCTGTTCGCCGAGGCCCTCGAGGCGCGGCTGGTCCCCTCCGGCACGAAGCCGATGGCGGTCATCATGGCTGGTGCGGGCGGCGGAGGTGGCGGTGTGGGAGGAGGTGGGCCGATCTCGTCCGTCGTTGTGACTACGACCAGCACCCAGACTGTCACGGTCACAAACACGAGCACTGACACCTACGGTCCTGACGGCAGCCTTATCGGGCAGTCGTTTGGGAACCAGATGGCCCGCACCAACAGCAATGAGACGGTCATCAACGGAATGGGTACCGATGCCAACGGCAATGCCCTCAGCCAGTCCACCTACAACCTGTCCCAAAAAACGGACGTGTCCGGCAGCAACTGGAACTGGTCGGTTGACCCCTCAACGGGGGTTTTCCAGTCCGGCAGCGATTCCTTCACGTCCTCGGATAACTTCCATGACGCGAAGATCGACCAGCTGGTGACCGACCAGTCCGGCAATAGCTTGGACTACAACAACGAGTCCGTGAACGACAAGTTCAGCTTTTCCGTAAACAGCACGTCTTTCACCGACGACGGACAGCAACTGCTTTTTTCCGGCACGAGCGACAGCGGCACGTCGAGCTACAGTTCCTTCAAAGAGGCCACTACGTTCGCCGACCCCAACGGCAATGTCGTGGTCTTCACGGATGGTGCAGAGGTCCGCCACGGCTCGAGCGCCCACTCGGATTACCAGGATGTGTTCAACTACCTGGACGGTTCCGAGGCCGACAGCGGGTACAGCAACAACGATCGCAACTCGTCCTCGTCGGCGTTCAGCGGCATTGCCTTCACGAGCGGGGCCACCGGCGTCACCGAGTCCAACTTGGGCAGCTGGGGAAGCTCGAACGACGTCTTGGGTGAGAACTACAGCAACTTCCACGCAGATTCGTCCGGGTACTCATGGGGGTCGGACAATCTCGTGACCCGTACTGACGTCGGTTTCAATACCAGCGTCCAGGACGTCGCTGACCCCAACCAAGGCACGGTGACGGAAACGGGTCGGTCTCACACCACTACCGACACCGATGTCCGTGAGTCGGGGAGCAACAGCTCCTACGACGCCGGCACGGGAATCAGCACATCGGGGACGACCAGCGGTCATTCGCAGACGCACGAGGTAATCGACCAGTTCTGGTCGTATGAGTTCCCGTTTTCGTATCAGAACCCCTACGCCCAGCAACTGGTGTAGGGTCTGAAAGCCGTTTAAAAAGCCAAAGAGGCTTCCCACCCGTTCATCGCGAACGGGTGGGTTTTTGGCGTGTTTCCACTTTGATCGTAGCCCGTGCATCTACTTTGGGTGTAGCCCGCGCGTAGGGAAACGCGCTTTGGTTGTGGGGATACATCCTATATTTCCACCCCTCAGAGCGCCTTTCCATAGGCGCGGATTATTGGGAAAATGACCGCGGACTACAATCAAAACCTCCCCAATTCCGCCACATCCCATCTTCCCGATGCGGATGACCAGGCATAGTCTTCGGGTTTTTCGACGAGGAACGCCTTTACAGGATTCTGGTGGATGTAGCGCAGTGCGGCAGCGGGATCGTCGGGGATCCGCATATGGAATCGCGGTTGCCAGATGGGCCCGATGCCGATATTCAAGCTCACGTTTCGTTTGAAAGAATGGATGACTGTGGAAATGTTTCCCGGTGACACTATCTTTGTCAGCAGATGAGCATGGTCCGGCATGATCACGAAGCCATAGAGAAAAAATGGATAGACATGTTGCACTTGGTAGAGCGTTTCCACCGCTTCGTTCGCGTATGCCGGAACCTCAAAAATTTTCCGGCGATACTTGATATTCGTGGTGATGAACATCATCGGGCCGTGTTGGATGGGATGACGTTGGGACATGCGGTCATTGTTCCCATCGTCCGCGCGTAAGGAAACGCGCTCTGATTGATGAAAATTCCGATATGTTTGTTTATGTCTATCACATGCCATAATTTCGGTTCCCTATGGTCATGGAACATCCCGTCATTCCCGCCCGTAGAGCGCCTTTCCGTAGGCGCGTGCTATGCCAAATAAACAGGCGCGGGCTATGACTAATAAGATCTCAAAACTGTCTCAGAAACCTCAAATCCCCAGTATAGAACGACCGCAAATCAGGGATCTGGTGCTTGATCATGATCATCCGCTCGACGCCGAAACCGAAGGCGAAGCCCTGCCACTCTTCGGGATCGATGCCGCAGTTTTGGAGCACATTGGGATGCACCATGCCGCAGCCGGCGATCTCGAGCCACCGGCCCTCGCGGCTTTGGGATTCATTCCCCTGCCAGCGCATGTCGAGCTCCAGGCCCGGTTCCACGAAGGGGAAGAAGCCGGTGCGGAAGCGGAAATCGGCCTTGTCGGTCACCAGTTCCCTGATCGCCGTGATCATCACGGCCTTCATGTGGGCGAGCGAAATGTCTTTGCCCACCATCAGGCCCTCAAACTGGTGGAACATCGGCGAATGCGTGGCATCGGCGTCCTTGCGGTACACCTTGCCCGGGCAAATGATGCGAAACGGCGGTTTGCGACTGCGCATATAGCGCACCTGGACCGTCGACGTATGCCCGCGCAGGAGCATCTTCTCCCCATCCATCTTCAGGTAAAAAATATCCTGCGCATCGCGCGCGGCGTGCTCCTTGGGGAAATTCAAAAGATCGAAGTTGTGCTCCTCCGAATCAATCTCGGGCCCCTCGGCCACCTCAAATCCCATCCTCCCGAACACTTCTTCCACTTGCCGGATGAATTCGGGGATCAGATGCAGGTGCCCGCGCTCCTTGGGGGGCAGCGAGAGCGTCACGTCCAGTTTTTCCGTCTCTGCGATGGAACCCATCGAAGACCTCTGCAGAGCCAACTTCCCCTCCTCCAGCGCTTGCATCAGTTGCGTCTTGAACTTGTTAAATTGCTGCCCGAGCGAGATTTTCTCTTCCTTCGGTTTTTCACAGAGCGCCTTGAGCGCGAGCGTGAGTTTCCCCTGTTTACGCCCGAAGAGCTCCAACTCCAACGCATCGAGTTGCGGTATGTCGTTTGCCGCGCCGATCTTCTTCAGGTACTCGGCAACGTCTGCCTCGGTGAGAGGGGATGCGGGCATGGAGGAAGGATAGCGAGGAATGCCGTTTGAGGAAATACAGCCCATAGAGGATTCCGATGAATCCGAAGAATCCGACGATTCCGACGAAGAAGACTCCTCGGTGTCCCCGGATTCGTCGGCTTCTTCGGAATCCTCATCAGGCATTCATCGCCAATTCGATCAGCACGAACACGGCGTAGAGGAGCACTGCAATCCACCATGTGAGGATCCCCAGGATGTGGAACACGATCACCCCGACGGTGCCGGCGCCCAAGAGGACCCCTTGCCGCACGGAGATGGTCAGCAGCTTGCCGATGTCCCAGGTATGGATGCGCACCACGTGCCACAGGCCGAAGAACAGCAGCGCCCCCACCGAGCTGACGCTCAAAAATACGCTCACGATGAACGCGGGGATCGCCTGGGTGGGCGCGGTGAGCGGGCTCACGCGGAAGATGACGATCAGAAGCGACGTGACGGAGAGCAGGGCGGAGACGATGATGCCGAACAAAAGAGATGTCATGGGTGTGGTGGGCAGTCTCAGTACAACTATGAAGGAGTTTTTAGTTTTTAGTTTGTAGTTTTTAGTGATGGAATTTTGGATTGTCGTGTAGCGTCATTTCTACAAACTACAAACTATCAACTACAAACTATTTCCGGCTATCCAAAAACTTCCGCAGCGCCTTGAAGTCATCGTACAGCGCCTGGCGAAGGCCCGGGTTATGCAACGCGGCGGAGGGATGGTAGATCGGGAAAACGGTCACTTCCGGGGTGTCACCCTGAGCCTGCCGAAGGGTCTGGGGTTTCCCGTGCGCCTCCGTGATGCTGAGCTTGGTGAAGAAGTGCCCCAGCGCATGGCGCCCCAGGGGCACGATCACCGCGGGCTTGATGAGCGCGATCTCCAGCATCAGCCAGGGCATGCATTGCTCCTTCTCCTCCGGCGTGGGGTCGCGGTTACCCGGCGGGCGGTACTTCACCACGTTACTGATGTAGACGTCCTCGCGCTTCAGGTCGATCGACTGCAGCAGCTCGTCCAAAAACTTCCCGGCCGGACCCACGAACGGCCGCCCTTGCTTGTCTTCCTGCTCGCCGGGAGCCTCGCCGATGAACATGATCCCGGCCCTGGGGTTGCCCTCGCCCAGCACCGGGTTGGCGGTCTTGTGTAGATCGCATCCTTTCCAGTTTTTCAGTTCCTCGCGCAGCTGTTCGAGCGTGATGGGCATGGGGATGATCATAGCACGGGTGCGATGACGATCATCAAAGCAATTCTTTCAGCGTATATGGTATGTAGTATGTGGTATGCAGTATGACAAGATTGTGATCGCCACATACCATATACAATATACAACAAACTCAATACTCACTTTTCACCTTCTCGATCCTCTTCATCAGTTTTTGTTTCAGACCGGCGTCGCTCTCGCCCAGGATCCGCAGCGCGCAGAGCGCCGCGTTCTTGGGGTTGAGGACGGTCATCACAGGCACGTCGGAGGGCATGCGGAGGTTGCTGTGGATGTCCACCAGGTACTCCGTCAGGTCTTTGTACGGAGGACAGTTGATCACCGGGTGCACGCAACTGCCGGCCACCACGCCGCCGAGGCCGTTGCTCATTCCCACGACCGTGATCACCACCGTCGGATCTTTGCGCTCATTCAACTTTTTGACTTCCTCCACCACTCTCTCCGGAACTTTATGGGCCGAGGCCACGATGATTTCTGACGGCACATCATATTCTTTGAGCATATCGGCCATTTTCTGTGCGTATTCCGTATCGACTTTGGAACCGAGGAGGAAAGCGACGTGCATGGATGCACTGTATCAGATACGCGTTGGCATTGCACTTCGTTTCGATGACATCAGCAGGGACCGGACGAGTTTGGCGCAAAAGGAAATCCCCAAGCCGCATGCGACGAGAATATTGGGATGAAGAGAAAGCAGGCCAGTCACTTCCTTCATCAGTTTGGTGCACGTGCGCAAGTATAAGGATGGTGTTGGCCGGACCCTCACCTCTCCTCTGCGGTGATCGGCATATACGTCGCAGATACTGTCGATCAGGTTTCCGGCTCTCGCCATCCGCACGATGATCTCCTGGCTGGCCGTGCGGGTTTGATTGATGAAGAGAAGCAACAACCGCGCGGTCCATTCTCCCTCTGTGGCTCGCAGAGCCACATACGTCCCTTCCTCTGCTACATGGGCGATCAGCTGCTGCAGGGTGAAAATTTCCTCCACCCCCTTGATGAATTCCGCACTCGCGTCGTTTGTGGCGAGTTTGTCTTTGAGAGTCTGCAGATGCCGGCTGAGTTCATCGGGCAGGCCGGACTTAGACCCATCGCCATGCAGACATTCACTGATCTTCTTTCCCAGCGCGCGTTGTTCTTCCCCAAGCACATCGTCCATGTGCCGGTCCACGCACTCCATGGTCCGGAAAAATATTTTCGTGCGTCGCAGATCATCGGGTGACAGCCGCACCCCGAAACTGTCGAGGATGTTTTTCATGAAGCCTGCTGCGTTCTCGTATGAGCATCTGTGGCCGTCGAGTTCCCGGCTTCGATTCATTTGGCGGATTAAAAACTTTCATTTCGACTTCGTCAATGATTGGAGTTTGCACATCAAAATAACGAAAAAAGAATAATAAGGTGAAATTGAGTCCGATTTTGCGTATGTTGACATTTATGTAATTTTTATTAAAATACAAATTCATGGCACTCATTTTCGAATCAACGTGGTTTCGTGTGACGACACCCGACAGCGCACCTCATGTGAGCCGCAAAGACGGAGGCCATGTGCGGATCGACTCGGTGTTGCCTGTCAAAGATTCCACGCAACTCAGCAGGCCTCTGCGCTTTGAACTGACGGAGCTGGAAAGACTTGTACGCAGGGCGATGCTCGCCGCCCTCAAAAAGAGAGACATCGACATCGGGAACATCAACGTGCAGGAAAACGGCAACTGGAGCGAGCCCAATGTGTTGCACGTGCATCTGTACGGAAGGGCACGGTCGGCGGTGACGCAGCCCTACGGGCAGGCATTGCATTTTCCTCATCCATCGCAGTTCGATTACTCGCAGCTGGAACCTTTGAATGCCGGGGATATTGAGGAAATACGCAGAGAGATCTTCGCCATGCTCGCTACAGGAGAATTTGTGAATTTCGTGAATAACCCGCAAGCAGGATAATCCGCAAGCATTGTTTCTGCCAAAGGGCAATGGTACCGTTTCCCAGCTTTGACCAACAGGGCTTGTTCCTTTTCTACCATATGCACCCGTAGTTCCCGCCTTCGCCGGAGCTTGCCATGAGCAGGCCGAATGGGGCTTCGGCGGACAGGCAGCCCTCCGTGCTGGCCGCAGACTACGAGCGAATCGATCTTTTTCTTCATCATCATGCGCCCGTAGTTTCCGCCTTCGCCCTCTTGGGCTTCGGCGGACAGGCAGCCCTCCCGTCTTCGCTCTGCGAGCTTCGCCGGGCAAGCCCGCCTGATCGCAGATCGTGAGCACTACTGATCTTTTTCTTCATCATCATGCGCCCGTAGTTCAGCCCGGATAGAACGCCAGGTTGCGGACCTGGAAGTCGTAGGTTCAAATCCTGCCGGGCGCACCAGAATTCTTTGGCATCATCGATCTTCGTAGTATCCAGAAAGCATACGCGAGGCCCCTCGCAGCCCGAACGCCATGAGGGCGAAGTGGGGCCGGGCGCACCATCCTTCGCGCAGCGAAGGATGCCAGCCGTAGCTCTGCTCTGTGGTAGTTTCACTTCCACAGACTACTGCGCTACGGATGGCAGGCCAGAAGAGCGAAGGCTGGCTTTCCTTTTACACCGTGGGGATGTAGCTCAGCTGGCTAGAGCGTCTGCATGGCATGCAGAAGGTCAGGGGTTCAAGTCCCCTCATCTCCACCATTCGGGACAAAAATGCGTAGAGTAGCCTATAAGTTCATAATTTTCGCCTTTAAGGCGAATATAAAAAGTTCGAAGTGGGATTTTTGCTCTCAACAGGATTCTCATCCGCGAATGCCGTCGAAGCAGTCATGGATCTGACGAAGGGGAAAGGTGCAGACCGAATCCTCGTCGCATGCCCCTCAGCTTCTGCACAAACGCAAGCTTTAGACATGGTTGCAAAGCTCGGGGTGGTCAATCTCTTTGCAGTCCTTCCAAAGAGGGAGAATCATGACCCACAGGTCCCGCTGACGACAAACCGCTTACATTATCGACCGGCGATGATCTATGGATCGCACAGCTGCACTCCCGCGCAGTTCAGAGATGCGTACTCTTTCATCGAGCAGCATCCAGAGCTATCGCAACTGGTCAGTCATGGACTCCCGCTTCGAGATATCAAGGATGGATTTGCTCTCGCCGGAACGGAACAGGCGAGAAAAGTCATCGTTAAGCCGAATGCTTAGGTGGTGATATTAGTTCGTGTAAATCGTTAAGCGTAGGATACAGCCAATGCCCTTCTACCTCTTCCTCGATGAGACCGGCGATCACGGCCTTGCGCACGTCGATTCCAATTTCCCGTTGTTCCTCCTCTGCGGATGTCTTTTCAGTGAAGCGGCACTCGCCGATCTGCGGAAGAATCTGGATGCGATCAAGCTGAAGTACTGGAACACGACAGATGTCATCCTCCACTCACGCGATATCCGCAAATGTGAAGGCCCCTTTCGTATCTTCTTCGATCTTTCCGTGAAAGAAACGTTCTATGCTGATCTCGACGTTGCAATGAAGAATGCAGATTTCACAGTAATCGCAGCTGCAATCGATAAGGAGCAGCACATCAAAAGATACGGTCGCCTCGCCCACGATCCCTATGATGTCTCTCTATCGTTCATCATGGAACGCCTGATTTTCTGCCTCGATGAAAGGGGTGACATTGCTGACACAAAGTTGATCTTCGAGAAACGTGGATACAAGGAAGACGCGCAGCTCACCTCCCATTTCAATGCGATTCGTGACACTGGCACCCACTATGTTTCTGCGGAGCGCATGCAAAATCGTATCAGTGGATGTGGGTTCATCGCGAAGAAAGAGAATATTGCAGGACTCCAGTGTGCCGACCTTTGTGCATACCCCTTGGCACGTAGTTTGATCCTCAAAGGTGAACCATCCATTGCAGCCGATATCGTCTCTTCAAAGATCTATCGCAAGGGGAAGAAGGTCTACGGACTCAAAGTATTCCCATAGCAAAAAGTCCTGGTTTCCCAGGACCCCTTGCCGACCGGGGACACCCCGATCCATTGCTTACAGTATATCTATAAGGTGAACGGTTGTCCAACAAAATCGCCTACTTCGCAGCCATAGGTGCCCACGCTTCGTATCCATCTCGCAAAAGCTCATTCGTTGCATCAACATCGAAGTCTTCAGGATCGAATTCTGATGCATTATTCAGACCGAGCCATTCCAGTTTATCCTGATGTTCGGGATGCGATGGCTGAGCGAGAATATCGCAGAGATCGGCATATCCCCATGGGCCGCCGCAATCTTCCGGTAGACATGCACGTTTACCTTTAATGCAAAGCGGATAATCAATACCTTCAACAGCAGGAAGTGCTTTCTCGAATACAATGGAGTGCCTCCAATCGTCGCCGAAGTCATACCAGTATCCACATCGGTCACCTGTCCTATGCAGAACGTCGGAGAGCTTCACGCGTCTCTCGTCGCTCTTCTCATCATCGTCCCACCATGGTTCGACGTCTCGGGCGGTGAGATCGGTGATCGAATGTGGCCGAAATGCATCAGCTCTCTTCACCTGAAAATCGTGCAGGTGGTAATCCGACCAGCCGAACGAGAGCTGTATCGTTTCGTGTAACTCGCGAAACGTGGCATTGGCAGGGATGAGGATGCGGCGCCAGACGGGCGGCTTTGTGTCATCCAATGTTATTTTGAGCTGATAGATGCTGTTGGGAGTTTGCATACGATGAAGAGAACCAATTCTATCATATTCTCTGGCCCTGCTGCATTTTTTCCGAACTATCTCGCTACTCGGCTTTGTCATATCATGTTTACGATGCGAAGTTGGTTGTTATCAGGCCCAATGGATCATTGGCTCACTGCCTTTGAACAGGGTATGTGGGGAATGGAAGACATTCCTCATTTGGTAGGTTTCTACCATCAAGTGCAACCAGGGGACCTGTTCTACTTCTATGCCACAAGTCCCGATCAAGCCCTGATTGGAGTGGGAATTGCAACAGCGAAGCGACTTAGCAAGCGCCCGCTGTGGAAGGAAGAACATGCTCAGGGAAAAAGCATTTATCCTCACCGCCTGTTGTTTGAGTCGCTCATTTTTCTTGGCAACAATCATTGCCTTCCTGAAATCAAGATCGAGTTTCGAACAATGACGAATGGAGCAATCAATCCGCTGAAACCTGAGAAGGATAGAATACTTCGGGAAAGAGTACATGATGTTTGGAACCTTCATTTACCTACGAGCAATAATAAATCTTCTATCAAAGTCTCTCTCCGATCATTGAGGAAGTGGTTTTTCATTCCAAATGAGACGATCGGAAAATTCACTCAAACCAGGCTTGGTGCTTTCTTTGCAATTGCTGGTTGGGTCATTGCAGCAGTCGCAGGAATCATTGCCATCATTCGCGCTTTCTGAGAGGAAGAGTTCGAAACTCATCCCGACATCTCATTGACGTCTGCTCGCTATAGGATCAAGTTGCTTTTCTCCACGGGTTCGCTATTCAGTAGTGTGATCAGGCAATTGAGCGAATATTCCAGCTCCACGAACTTTTTGGCCATAATCATTACATCCTCGCTCAAGAGTCCACGAAGTTCGAAACTTGTCCTTATACCTCCACCAATACCCTCACCAGCCTTCGCCCCGCTTCTGCGGGCTACGGCCGGCAAGATCGGTCATCCTTCAACATTAGGAGAGTGCCGAGGCATAAACCCTGGGTATCTACTGGCTCACCGCCGCGCTCGTTGACCTGCAACTTTTGCTCACCACCTTCCTGTCGTCGCCGCAGATCTTCAGGTAACAGTTGCCGTCCACCACGATGTTGCAGGCGGATGCATTCGATTGGTCACCGAGCGTTTGAGCACAGATTTGCTGCGGGGTGTCGTTGCCGCAGGTCTTTAGGTAGCAGCCGGGATTCGCCGGATCGGGAGCAACCGTGCAGGGCGAGGAGGCCGGCACGAAATTATTCGACCGGCAGTCGGTGAGCTTGGAGCGCAGCGCCGCGGCCTTCTGCTGCAGGTCGCTATTCGTAGGATTCTGCGATGCCTGCATGTAGGCGTTCTTGAACTGCTGCTCCAGATCCGTACATGGGCCTTTGGATGCCGTGGGCGGCATGGGCATATTGTCGCTCGGGGACGGCTGCGTTTTGGAGACCGCGGGCGCCGCGCAGGTTTGGGCCGCGTAACTGGTGCCGTCCTCGCAGCGGATCACCCCGTTCATCTTCCTGCACTCTACGGGCTTTGGCGGCTCCACCCTGGGCGCCTTGCTCGTTGTCGTTTTGGCCGGGTCGCAGCGCACAAACTGGTAGCAGCTGCCGTTGACGGTCTGGACGATGGGGTTCCCGTGGTCCTGCTTGCATGCCAGGGCTTTCTTGTACACATCATCCTTGGACATCGCGCAGTCCGGTTGGCCCGCCGCCTGCGGGGCGCCGCACTTTACGAATGTGCATCCGTTGTATGAAATCTTCGTATACTCGCCGCCCCCGCACTTTTTGATCTGCTCATCCATAGTGGGGCATTGGAAATGTTGCGGTACGGATTGGCCGTTATCTGCGGACGAGACGGCAGAGTCCTGGGCGCTGGCGAGCGACGTGACGAGCAGCAAGGGGAACGCGGCGACGAGGACGCCGCATGCGAGGGTTTGCAGGCGCATAGGGAATGGGGAAGGGTTTGGGAAATTGTCCTCCCGGTTCGTGCCTGGTCAATCATCAGGCGTTGAGCGCGGGGAGAACTGTGGTGTGACGAGAGGATGCCGACGAGTCCAAAGATTCCGAGGAGTCCGAAGAGTCCGACGATACCGACGATTTTTTTTAATGTTCTTCGGATTCCTCGGCATCATCCGTTGATAATCAATTCTTCCACCTGCCGCAGCGTTTCATTCATCTTCCCCTCCTTATTCTCCACTGCTGCATCGCAGTCTTTGGCATACTGCAGCTCTTTCTCGATGCTCGCAAGCCGGCGTTTGAGTTCATCGTCTGACATCGGGGCGCGTTTGGTAATGTGCTTGATCAATTGTTTTTTGCTTTCGGGAAGAATGAAGATCGACTGCAGGCGATATTGCTTTTGCGGTTCTGCGAAGAGGGGATGGCGGCGGATGGAATCGAAGCCCTGCACGTCCACCTCGCGCACCACGGTTTTTCCCTGTTCGATGAACGGGATGATCTCATCCACGAGCGTGCCGTATCGCGCCCCCTCGTGCACCACGGCCGATTCCAGGATTTTTTTCGCGCTGAGGAGCCCGTCGAACTCGGCATCGCTCACAAACCGGTACAAGTCGTCACCCTCCCCGGGGCGGCGCTTGCGCGTCGTCGCCGAGCGCGGGAAGTGCAGTTCGGGGTGCCTGGCGCGCAGTTTTTTGAGCAGCACGCTCTTGCCCACCCCGCTCGGCCCGATGATGAGGACGAGTTTGCCGGCAGCGGGAGTGGGGGACATGTCGCGATAGTACAGGAGGGAATCAAAGATGGAGAAGTCGCATTCCACGCGCATTCTTCAGTGTTTCCTCCACGTAGCATTTTTTTGAAATTTATTGTATAATATATTATATGACTGAGACACAGAAGAACGGTAATGAAGGAATGAATGAAGACGTTGTGTATTTCGCAAAACGTCTCAGTGAAACGTGCAAGATTGCGATCGCCCGTGACGGTATGAATGAGGGGCAGAGCAGAGTCGCATCCGACATCATTCGTACCCCAAATGATGGGACATTCAAGGTGCGTTTCATCGACCGTCCGCGTACCTTCGGCGTGCCAAGCAGCCGGGAACGCGTGCAGGAAGTCGAGCTGGAGAACAACTATCGCAGGTTGACCCTCTCCACAAATCCTCCGGGCATTTCCTTCCATGGCAACACAGGCTTGCGCGAGAAGCCGATGGATGCAGATCAGTCACGGTTGTACATCGATATGGCAGCCGTCATTCTCGATCACTTTTCCGCGGAGGCGGATCAGAAAGGGATGAGAATAAGGAAAAGGAACCTGAGGCAGTTGACCGAGTTGCTCGGTTTTTACAGTGAACTCACCGGACGTCCGCTTTCGAAGCCATCGCCTGATCCCGCGCAGGAAGTCATGCCATCTGTTCCTCCAAGTCCGCAGGGCAAGAATGTGCGATGGAGTCTGAGGAATGTACTAGGGCGGGGAAAGCACTGAACATGGCGAAACGACATAGTTCCAAAAAACCCCGCTCCTCCCAACGTCGCTAGAACGGCGCTGAGTGGAGCGGGGTGTTGCAGTGCGACCTCACTGCGTACTCCCTACCGTTTTGCGCGATGGAGAGCGCGCAACTCGTGTGTGTTTGTGTAGCAGCCCGATGGCTCGGGCATCGGCCTCCCAAAACCCGGGAGAGGGGTTGTGTGTGTTTGTATAAGGATCCCTCCGGTGGAGGGAACCTCGGTCGCGGCGGTCGTTGGAGTGCCGCGGGGAGGCAGGGAGAAGTGAGGGATGACCCTTCGACAAGCTCAGGGCCACTTGCACATTCTTCGGAAACTGGAGATGCGGGTAACACTGAGTTCATCGAAGTGTGGCTGAACGCAGAAAGCAAGCTCCAAATATGGAGTGTCTGCCGTCATCCCTCACGCCTCCCGGCCTCAAACGGTAGCGGGTTTTGAAAGAGCAAATCCCACCATAATAGCATAAATATGCTTACCGATCAACGCATGGAAATTGAACTGGGGAATCAATTGGGAATGGAAAATTGAAGATATTTGGAACGAATGACGGATTCTTGGCAGCGGTTGAATTTTCAATTCTCAATTGTCCATTTTCAATTTATCCTCAGGCCACTCATGCCACGCTCCAAAATCGCATTGCTCTATGTCGGCGGATCCATCGGGATGATGGTGAACCAGAAGAGCGGGCGCATGGAGCAGGTGGAGTCGCTCGGTGTCATCCACAAGGCCATCCCGGAGCTGCAGAAGGAAGTGGCGCTGGATTTTTTCGCCATCGATAACGTCGGTTCGTCGGAAGTCACCCCCGGCCACTGGGTGCAGATCGCGCGCAAGATCGAGGAACTCTACGACGCGTACGAAGGGTTCGTGGTGGTGCATGGCACCAACACCATGAGCTACACGGCGTCGGCCCTCAGCTTCGCGCTCCAGAACCTCAGCAAGCCCGTCATCCTCACGGGGGCGCTCCTGCCCATCAACGACATGGCGGGCGACGGCCGGATGAACATGATCTTTGCCATGCGCGCCGCGCAACTCGACCTTGCGGAAGTGTGCGTCGTCCTGGGGCCGAAAGTGCTGCGCGGCACGAGGGCCAAGAAAGTGGATGAGTCCCTCCTGCAGACCTTCGACAGCCCGCGTTTTCCGCCACTGGCCGATTTCAGCATCGGGGTGCATTTGCACCCCTGGCGCACGATGCGCCGCAAGCGCACGCTCGTCTGCAAGCCGGAGTTCGACCCCAATGTCGTCGTCGTCACGCTCACGCCCGGCATGCCCGATACCTACCTGGAGCAAGTGCTGGCCGCAAAGCCCGGCGGGATCGTCATGCGCGCCTACGGCCCCGGAATGCTCCCCGAGCACCTGTTCCCCTGGCTCAGGAAGGTGAAGGAGCGCTGCATCCCCATCCTGATCGTCTCGCAGACGCTGCGCGGGATGATTGACCTCGAGCGGTTCCGCAAGCAGATCACGCTCGAGGAGCTGGGGTTGATCTCGGGCAAGAACATGAACTTCGAGTGCGCATGCGTCAAAATGATGTGGGCACTGAAGCGCGCCACGACGCCGCTGCGGCTGCGGGAACTGATGGAGAGGAATTTGGTGGGGGAATTGGATGATTGAGCGTTGCGTGTGCGAGTGATGTAAGAACTTGAGAAATGGTTGAATGGCGAAATGGCTCGCAAGGATGACTCTTGCCTGGCAACCATTCAACCATTAAGCCATTTAACCATTTTCGTCCTCATCTTCCTCCTCCGCGTCCGTCTTTTCCAGCATTTTCTTCCCGATGATTGATCCGATCGCGCCGCCGATGATGAGGCCGACGATCAGCTTCTTCACGATTGCCTGCTTCTTCTTTTCCCGGCGGCGGCGAAACGGCCACATCGAAAGTCATTATAGCATTGTCGCAGGCAGATGCATCTTGGAGGGCTCTGGAAAGAGAATTGCCAAGTTCCAAGTACCAGGTTCCAATTTTTTCAATTTATTCTCCTTGGCACCTGACATATGGCACTTGGCACTTATTCCATTTTCACCTCCGGAAACTTCCGTATCTCCGCCAGCACGATCTCTTCCACTTCCTTCAATTTTTCGGGGCTGCGCGCCTCGATGCAAATGGAGATGCGGGGACTCGTGTTGCTCTGCCGGATACCCGCCCATGCGCCCTGGCCGAAATCAACGCGCGCGCCGTCGAGCGCGTTCACCGGATAGAGCGCCGAGAAATGTTCCGTCACTGCTTTGATCACTGGTCCTTTCCTGTCATCAGGACAGGATGGGCGCCGCTCGGGGGCCTGGTACACCCTTGGAAAATCTGCAAAGAGCCGCGAGAAACCCTTGCCACCGGCCTTTGCGATGATTGCAAGCACCCGCAGTGCCGCCACCAGCGCGTCATCAAAATCAAAGTACTCTTCGCCGCAGAAGAAATGCCCCGACTGTTCGCCTCCGAGTTTCGCCCTTTCCCGCCTCATCGTGTGTTCCACAAAGGAATGCCCCACGCTGCACATCACGGGCTTGCCGCCCCATTTGGCGATTTCCGTCTGCAGGATGCCCGAGTTGCTTACGGTGAAGACGACGGGCGCCCCCGGATGTCGCGAGAGGTGATCGCGCGCCAGGAGCAGCAGTATTTCATCCGACGTGCGGATGCGGCCGCCTTCATCCACTACGCCCAAGCGGTCACCGTCGCCGTCGAAGGCGAAGCCGGCATCCGCTTTGCTGTCCACCACCTTCTTTTGCAAATCGGCCAAGGTCGCATGTTTGCTCGGGTCAGCCGGGTGGTTGGGAAATTCGCCGTCGGGCTCGATGTAGAGCTCCGTCACCTCCGCACCAATGCGCCGCAGCACGTCGCATGCCACGGGCCCCGCGACTCCGTTGCCCCCATCCACCACCACTTTCAGCCCGCGCCCGATTCCCACAAACATCCGCGACAAGCGTTCCTCGTATGGGGTCACCGCGTCGATTTCTTCCACTGACCCATCACCTTGCAGAACATCATCCTCCTCGATTTGCCGCCGGAGATTCTGCAGATCCTCCCCCGCGAACGCCTCGGCCCCGCGCAGCTGGAGCTTGAGGCCGTTGTCTTCCTTGGGGTTGTGGCTGGCCGTCACCTGGATGCTTCCGTCCAAGCGGGCGTTGCAGATTGTGAAGTAATTGAGGGGGCTCGGGGTCTGGCCGATCTGCAACACACGGCAACCGCCCGTAACCAAACCCGCGACCGTCGCGTCTTCCAGGTCTTTACTGTGCGTACGGGCGTCCCTCCCCACCGCCACCGTCGGGTGGTCGAGATCATAGCGGCGCCGCAGCACCGCGGCGAAAGCGTGACCGATCATGCGGCATGCATCGGGCGTGATTTGGTTTGCCGCTTTGCCCCGTATGTCGTAGGCGCGGAAGATGCGCGGATCAATCTGCACCGCGGCAGGATAGCGAGATTTGCCAGGAGAGAGAAGGATGGTTGTCGAAGGCTGAGAAATGGTACACGGCTGAAAGGGGGGAAAAACAGACCGCTGTTGGGGGGGGCG
>CAZAUW010000003.1:0-573 GCA_964488295.1 uncultured Candidatus Peribacteria bacterium | reverse complement strand
AACAATCGTCCACACCGGCGCAGAGGGCTGATATGCACGCGGGAAGAAGGATGGTCGTCGAAGGCGTGTAGCTGGTACACGTCGTAGAAGGGGCAAACAATGGCCGGGTTTGGAGGGTCGGCGCGCGACACGCCCCTCCAAACGAAAGAGATTTCATCAGTTTTTCCGTGCAGTCCTCTTCGCTCTCTTTTCCTTTCCTGGAAGCCGATTTTTAGAGTTCCCGAGACTCTGTTTTTGTGGTATAATACATGGATTTATGCGCTTCCTGCTGCGTCTTTCCGGCCTCCTGGCCATGAGCCTTCTCGCGGCGCTGCCCGGCCATGCCTCTGCCTTCTCGCTCAGCAATGACTGGGCGACCGCCATGTGCCGCGTGATCCCCTGCGGTGGAGTAGGCATGGGGAGCGGCGCCGCGGGCTTGAGCCAGTACCTCTCCGCGCGCGTCATTCCCGTGCTGGAGGTCGGCTTCATCGCTGCCGCCGTGTTCATGCTCTTCACGGCCGCGCGGTGGATGGTGATGTACGCCACCGACGAAAATGTGGTGAAAGAAGCGCGCACCTCGTTCATTTACATCAT
>CAZAUW010000002.1:0-22186 GCA_964488295.1 uncultured Candidatus Peribacteria bacterium | reverse complement strand
CGCTCCTGCTCTCGGTACGGCCTTTCTCGGCGTCGGCAGAGGCCAAGGGGAATGTCGCGCTCGCGATCACGACGGTGGCACGTATCCTCGGTAACCCCCCCGCCGTATGCCGCTCCTCGTACGTGCACCCGCTCGTCCTTGAGTCGTACCTGCGCCGCGATCTCGCGCGGCGCATAGCCGTCCCCAGGGGCAAGCGGCGGGATCAGACGAGAGGATTGCATCCCGGCGAGGCGGCTGTGCTGGCATTCCTGCGCGGGTGGCTGGGGGCTGGTGCGTAGGGAGCATCACTTGTGTATCCGTATCATGATCCCCTCCGTGCGGGGGGCGCCGTAGTAGAGCTTCGTCCGCCAGCCGTTGGTGTACACCGTGTAACCCGTGCTCAGATCGCTTTGCGGCAGGGACGGATCCGACGGGAGTTGGGCTTGGGACAGGTACGGAGTGAGCAGCGACACGAGATCGAGCGTGCCCTTGCACGAGGGTCCGCTCGTTTTGCAGATGTCCTGCGGATCCATGGAGACGGCTTTGGGGATCTCGTGGCCGTCGTGGGTGTAGGCGAACATCGCGTTGGCGATCGTGTTCAGGTCGCGCCGGCGCTGGTCGTTTCGCAGCCGCGCGTCACTGGGCGACAAGTGCGTCTCCTGCGGGCGGCGCGGGGCGTAGAGACGCACGCTCGAGAGCGGCACCACGGGGCTGCGCCAATTTGCAGCGTCCACGCTGACGCTTGTGAAGAGCAGAACGCAGACGGTGGTGGAGGTAAGCATCGTGCGCGAGAACATGCCAGCAGTATAACGATTGTTCACACAGTGTCATGCAAACTCCCCAAGGCGAGCATCGGTCCTCCGCACCCGCTCATCATCACCCATGCCTCTTGGCCGCAAATGCCCCCCGGCTTGGTCTTTTTCTCGAACAGCATACTATTCTGCTGGAAGGAGGAAAGTTACTGGCAATCAAAAACCAGTAACCAATAACCTTCAGTAGGCTTTCGCGAACAGCGCCATCGTCACGGCGGGTTTTTTGGAGATCACGTCGAGCTTGCCCTCTGCGTCCCTCGCCGTCTCGGGCAGCAAACGGATCGTCGCCTTCGTTTTTTCCTTGATGGCGTCGGCTGACGCGCGTTCCCCGTCCCATGGCGCCCATACGAAGCCGCCATCTTCTTCCAGGTGTTTCTCCAATTCCTTCAGCGACGAGGCCGTGAACGTGTGGTCATCCATGTACTTCTTTGCTTGCTCGTAGAGTGTTTTCTGGATGTCATCCAGGAGCCGCTGCATCGCCGCCGCGTCATACGTCTCGAGCGGCTTCGCCTCTTTGGCCCCCGTATCGCGCCGCACGAGCGTCAGTTGTTTGCGCTCCAGGTCCTTGGGTCCGAGCTCCACGCGCACCGGCACGCCCTTCACTTCCCATTCGTTGAATTTGAAGCCCGGCGATTTCTCCTCGCGGTCATCCACCTTCACCCGCAGCCGGCTTTCCCATTGCTTCCCGAGCATATCGCAGGCCTGCATCACCGCCGCCCGCTCCGCGTCGGTCTTGTAAATGGGCACGATCACGATCTGGATGGGCGCGAGTGTCGGGGGCAGGCGCATGCCTTTCTCGTCGCCGTGGACGACGATCACCGTTCCGATGATGCGCCACGAGAGTCCCCAGCTGGTCATCCACGGGCGTTGCTGCTTCCCCGCCGCATCCAGGAAACTCACGTCGTAGGCTTCCGAAAATCCCTGGCCCAGGTTGTGCGACGTGCCGGCCTGGATCGCTTTGCCGTCCCTCGCCAGGGCTTCGGTGGTGAGCGTGTAGAGCGCGCCCGCGAACTTCTCGTGCTCGGGTTTCTTCCCCTTGAGCACGGGCAATGCGAGAAATTCCTCGTCGAAGTCCGCATACATGTCGAGCGCATCGTGCACCATCCCGTCGGCATCCTCCTTGGTGGCATGGCATGTGTGGCCCTCTTGCCACAGGAACTCAAGCGTGCGCAGGAATGCGCGTGTGCGCATCTCCCCGCGGACGATATTCGCCCACTGGTTGATCTTGAGCGGCAGGTCGCGGTATGAGTGGATCCACTTCGCGAAGGTCGTGTAGATGATCGTCTCGCTCGTGGGACGCACGTAGAGCTTTTCCGCCAGTTCCTTGCCGCCCCCGTGCGTCACCACCGCGCATTCGGGGGCAAAACCCTCGATATGCTCCTTCTCCTTGGCGATCACTGATTCCGGGATGAAGAGGGGGAAGTACGCGTTCTGCACGCCGAGACGCTTGATGCGCGCATTCAGGTTCTCCTGCACCGCCTCCCACAGGGCATACCCGTAGGGTTTCAGGATGATGCAGCCCTTCACGTCGGCGGGTTCGGCCAGGTCGGCCTGGTCGATCACATCCTGGTACCACTGCGGAAAATTGCTCTGCTGGTCAGCGAGGCGGGACATGGGGGCATCCTAGCGTAATCGGCCCTGGAGGCAATCTTATGAACGAAGATCCAAGAAACAAGTTGCAAGATACAAACGTTTGTTTCTTGTCTCTAGCATCTTGTTTCTTCTCATCTCACCCATGCTTATCTCGTACTCAACCAAATACCTATGAGCGTGACTCCCGCCCCGAACATGATCCCCCCGAGCACTTCCAGGAAGGAATGTCCCAGGCGCTCGCTCAAGTGCTCCCAGTGCTGCAGGCGGTTGAGGAGCTTGGCCTGTTCGCCGATGGCCTTGCGCGAGCTCATCGCGTCGTACCACACGATGCAGGCGAAGGTGAAGGCGATGGCGAATTCCACCGACCCCACGCCGAGCTTGCGCCCGACGACGATGAGGAGCGATGTGACGAACGCCGAGTGTGTGCTCGGCATCCCGCCCGGGCGGAAGATGCTCGCATGCCACTGGCCGGTCTCGATCCCTTCCGTGACGATCTTGGTGAACTCGCACAAGAGCCCCACGACGAGCGGAATGAGAAACGGGTAGAGGCGCAGGAGGTTCATGGAACATGCCGGATGATAGCACTACTGCAACTTGGCACCATAACCCATGAACGAAACTTGCTTTTTCTCGTGTAGCTGAAGGAGAAGTTTTGGCAGCACCGCAAGCGGCACGGGCGTCGCCACTATATCCTTTTCCCCTTTCACGAACATGAGGAATGCATTTTTTGTGATTGTCACTTTGCTCACGTCGAATTCCTTGCCATCCAGTCCTACCACCTTCCTCCCGTTCAAGGAAAACCCCGTCCTGTCGAATTTGCATTCCAGGTTGCCTATTTTGATGGGCGAGTAACTGCCGGAAAGGAGATCAGGCCCGTTGGGAAGTCTGTCTATTGCCTGGCTGATTTCCCGCTCGGTGGGAGGTTTGTCCTTGCCTGCATCGGGGGCATTCGGTGGTGCCCCGGCTGGCGCGGGCGGAGGTGCGGCGGTGGGAGCGGGTGCCGGCCCCGCTGCAGGCGCGGCGCCGGGGGAGAAGACACTTTTGATCATGTCGAGAGCGGGCGAGAAGAAGTTTTTCACTTTCTCAGCGATTTTGGGAAATAACGTGCTCATGCCCGTGATCGCCGCAGCGCCAAGGAGCAACCACTTGACGACTCCCAGCAACTTTCCTGCAGCCGTGGACAGTCTTTCGATGGGCTGCTGCAAGACATGAAGAACCCCGGCACCCATGGTTAGGGGTGAGCGTATGAATGACTCTGCCCCTTTCAGTGTCTCCTTGAGCCATGACGGCGTCCCATCCGGCAGCAATGTTTCCACGAAAGACGTATTGGCCACGGGAGTCTGGGGAACGCTTTCAGGTTTTTCCAGCTCGGCTTTCAGCGTCGAGAGTTTCTCCAGCAAATCTTGTTTTCTGGCATCCAATGTGACCCTGATTCTATTCAATCGCTCGTAGCGCATGGTAGTGCCTATCTTGAGCCTACTGAGACGTTCCTTGCCTTCAGGCGACCTCAACGCGTCAGCCCGGAAATGCGGAACATATTGGTGAACCTCTTGGACATCCCGGGGGTCAAGATTCTCATCAGGATGTTTTTGTACATCTGCTATCTGTTCCGCCTTTTGCTTTGCGATTTCGATGGGGTCGAT
This sequence comes from uncultured Candidatus Peribacteria bacterium, assembly GCA_964488295.1. Lineage (GTDB taxonomy): Bacteria > Patescibacteriota > Gracilibacteria > Peribacterales > Peribacteraceae > CAZAUW01. The sequence continues at coordinate 18,159 of CAZAUW010000002.1, read as the reverse complement.
GGGCATGGGTGAGGAGGAATGTCAGGAAAGAGTCACGGCGCCGCTGGCATTGATGTTGATATTCTGCTTTTTGGTCCCGCCGGTGTCGTTGTCGATCTCTTTCAGCACCGCCTCGAGCGCGATCATTTTGCCGTTGATGGAGAGCTTGATGTCTTTGGGTTCACCCGATTCGGGTTTGAGCAACTTCATGTCCGTGACCGTGCCTGGAGTATAATTGATTTTGTACTTATGGTCCGATGCGCCCACACCGATCTTCTCTTTGTTCAGCGTGATTTTCTTGGCGGGATTCGGCGGCAAGGCGTTCTCGCGGTAGAACTCGCGGTTTTGGTCGGTAACTTGCAGCGGTTCATTGCCGGTGAATTCCAGACCCCCGATATTTTTCTTTTCGTTGGGATTGTCCGCGGGCTTCTCTCCAGGTTTGGCAGATGGTGCCGCCTGAGGATCGAGGGAACGCTTGTATTTATCGGCATCCTCTTCTGAAAGAATATTTTCTAAGCCCGGTGCTTTGTACGACACGACCATTTTTGCCGCTTTCGCAGCTTTACATGTATTAATCCATTTTATTTGGCACGCTTCCCAGCGCCCCCTTGTTCCCGCAGGCAGGCCGAGGCCTTCTTCTGCGGGAGGCAGGATGGGTATGTTTTTCCCTTTGTTGTCAGCGATATCATCGAGACTGGTGGGTTGCCCTTTTTTCTGTTTTTCCTTATCGCAGAAGATGCGCCACTGCCAGTCTCTGCCCATCGTTGCAATCGGTTCGATGTTCATATTCGCGAGATAACTTGCCAGCCCCTCTCGTACCAGGCTGATGAGGTAAGGAAGTACGCCCCCCAGCGTCTCTTTGAGTTTCGGATTCTGTTGAGCTTGCGCCAACATATCGTCAACTTTGACGGACAATGCATTGGGTGCACTGCCCGGATATTCCTTGCCTCCCAACGTATTCAATTTCAACTGGGTATCAATGAACTGCTGGAACGACGGGTAGAGTTTTGCCAATTCCAGGAATTCTTTCTCAAAAAGCTCCAGAGCCTTTTGTGCCGCCGGAGTCCTGTCGCCTTTCAGCGCCTCTTGATACTGTTTGAACGCATCCACAAAAGCTTTTTGCCGTTCTTCCTTGAGTGGATTTTTCTTTTCCAATTCCTCCCTCAGCGCACGCAACTCACTATGCACCTTCTCGATTGCCTTCAATTGGTCGGCCTCTTTTTGGAGGGCGGGACTGGGAGGCGGGGCTTCTGTCTTATTTGGTGTTTCGGCACCCATAATGCAAAAAGAAAATCAGGCGGGGAGTGGAGGAGTAGCGGACGGCACGGCATCGGCGGTTTTGGCCAGTGCGGTGAAGTACTGTTCGATCTGTTTGCCAAACGGCAGTTCGTCGGCTTCTTTCAAAATACTCTCGAGCTTCTGCAACTGCGGCTCTGTCATCGTCTGGATGTTCTGCAACCAATACTTGCGCTCTGTGTCGTTCAGGAGCGCGCTCTTCTTCACGAGCTCTGTAAGGGCTTGGATGTCCATGGGTGTTTGTGTGCGAATTCTTCAGTATTCTAGCATTTTTTAAGCTTTTTCGCAATGTTCCGGAGAAATGGCGGAATGGCTGAATGGAGAAATGGTTCGCACCCGGATGGGGCGTTCAGGCGGATGTTGTTCAGCCATTCAACCATTTAGCCATGCAACAAAGCAGTGTCTTGCAGATATCTCCCGGGCGCTTGCGTGCAATAGGTAAATTTTCCCCCATTTCGCCGTCATTCCATGCTACAGTGTCCCTCACCTTTTCTCCCTCTATAAGTATGAATGTCCAACATTTCGAAAAGGGACTGCAGTATAGCGAGAGCGAGCTGCTGCTGCTTGCGCGCAAGGTGGGCAAGCTCGCCACTTACTGCCGCAAGCTCAAAGACGCCGACTCGCGCATCCGGGTGGAGGCGCAGCGCAGGGCGACCAAGAAGGCCAACGACCAGGTGAAGGTGATGGTGACGGTGGAACTCCCCAAAAAAAACCTGCGCGCCGAATCACGCCGGGTACAGGTGATCGATGCCTTCGACCGCTGCATGGAGAAACTGATGCCCCAGCTGAGGCGCTACAAAGAGGCGCGCATGGGCCGCGACCGGGCGCGCCGGCTCCATTCCTCCGACCGCAGCCGATGACCATCCGCCTCTTCCCCCGTGTGCGCGCGGCAGCGTGCGCTTGCGCCGCGGCGTTGCTCTGTGTACCGCTCATCCTTGCCCAGGCGCAGCCCAGTCCCGCCGCCAGCGCTTCGCCGCTCAACGCCGTCATCATCGCGCCGTCCGATTCCCCCGTGGGACGCAGGATCGTCCTGGACGCGTCCGCCAGCCATCTGGCGGGCAGCAACATCCAGTACGCATGGTACGTGAACGACAATCCCGAGCCGATCAGCAAAACCGTCGATGCCATCTTCACGCCCGACCGCGATGGGTCACTCACCTTCCGGTTGGTGGTGACAAGCAGCGTGAGCGGCCGGGCGCAGGAAGAGACTGCCGTGCACACGGTGGTTGTCTTCAAGAGGAAAGTGACGCTCGTGGCCGACGCGTCGGTTGCACCGGGCGTCCTGGCGGATTTGCAGCGCGAGGCCTCGGCACATGGAACCTACGTGAGGCTGCTGCAGACGGCGGTGCCAGCGAGTTCCCGCACCGGCGACGACGCGCTGAGCACGCTGGCCACCGAGCAGAGCGCCGCCTTCCTGGATGCCGATTCCGTCGTGCTCTGGACGGACGCGTTCCCCATCCCCGGGTTGCAGGCGCTCATGAAGGCCGTCGGGGCCGACAGCCGCGTGCAGGCGACGATGCGGCGGCAGACGCTGCTCGTGCTCACCGACCGCGACCTTTCGATGGTGGCGCGCGCGGTGCAGGGCCCGCTCTCGGTGCTTCCCGTCAAGCGGTTCCTCCTGGGCCACTCCTCCCTCCTCGGCAGCTTCCTCGGTGCTCCGGGCGACGATGCGTTCGTACAGGCGGCGCACGTCCCGCCCTCCGATTTGCTCGATGCCTCCACCGTGCGCATTCCGTCGTGGAGCGTGCTCTCGCTCCTCACCAACTACATGGTCCGTTCGGGAGTGTCGGGGAAGACGATCTTCCTGCTCCTCATGCTGCCCGTCATCGCCATGATCCTCGCGTTCCTCAAGCAGGTGGTGGGCATCACCACCTTCGGACTCTTCGCACCCGCCATCATTTCGCTCAGCTTCCTCGTGCTCGGCTGGTGGGTGGGCGTGCTGTTCCTGGTCTTCATCCTCCTCGCAGGGTACCTGTCGCGCGCGCTCATGGGCTCGTGGCACATCCTCTACATCCCCAAGATGGCGATCATCCTGGGGATCGTGAGCATCACGCTCCTGCTGCTCGTCGGCATGGGCACGGCGGTCGGTATTTCGCTCAGCCACGATACGGTCTTCGTGCTCCTCATCATGTCGACGCTCGTGGAGAGCTTCCTCAACGTAAAATCCGAACAGGGCTTGCTCTCGGCCGTGCTCGCCATCGGCCAGACTGTGGTGGCAGCGCTGCTCTGCGTGCTCATCGTGCGCTGGCCGGCGTTCGAAACCCTCGTCATCGCCTATCCCGAGGTCATTCTCCTCACGGTATTCATCAACGTCCTCCTCGGGCGTTACACGGGATTGCGCGTCACGGAGTACGTGAGGTTCCGCGAGGTCTTTAAACATTTGCGTGAAGAATGATGTTCTTTTTCTTCCTTCTCTGCGAAACAATGGTTGAATGGCGAAATGGCGGAATGGTCAAATGATAAATGGTTCGCATGCGCGATGTGCTCCCAGCCATTCAACCATTTCACATCCGTTGAGTAGTATTTTCCACTTCCCCTGTGTCATTCTCGGTATTGAACCACGGCATCCTCGGGCTCAACGCGCGCAACCTCCTCTACGTGCGCCCGTACAACACAGCGCGGGCAGTGGCATTTGCCGACAATAAGGTGAAAACCAAGGCGTACCTCTCGGCCCGCGGGGTACCGGTGGCCAGGATGTACGCGCGCATCGACAATCGCGAGCAGCTGCGATCGTTCGATTTTTCCGCCCTGCCCGATCACTGCGTGCTCAAGCCCAATTACGGCTTCGGCGGCGAAGGGATCCTGATCCTCCAGGGCCGGCGCAACGGGATGTTCCTGGAGCAGGGCAAGACCCCCGTGAGCGACCAGCGCCTGCGTGAACACATCGAGGACATCCTCGACGGCGAGTTTTCCGTCAACGGCAAGCTCGATACCGCCTTCTTCGAAAAAATCCTCACCTCCCACGAGGGCTTCGCGCCCTTCCGCCCGGCGGGACTGCCCGACATCCGCATCGTGGTGTTCAACCTGGTGCACGTGATGGCGATGCTGCGGGTACCCACGAGCGAGAGCGGCGGCAAGGCGAACGTGCACATGGGGGGGCTAGGGATCGGGATCGACATCGCCAAGGGGGTCACGACACATTGCTACCAGCGGGGCAGGTTGATCACGGAGTTGCCCCACGGGGGATCGCCCGGCGGCATCGCCATCCCGCTGTGGGAGGATCTGCTCCTCATCGCTTCGCGCATCCAGTCCATCACCACGATCGGCTACCTGGCAGTGGACCTCACGCTTGACCAGGAACAGGGGCCGGTGCTCCTGGAAGTGAACGCGCGCGCGGGCCTGGGGGTGCAGGTCGCCAACTTGGCGCCGCTGCGCTCGCGCCTGGAGCGTGTGCGGGGGCTGCGCATCAGCTCGCCGGAGAAAGGCGTGCGCATGGCCCAGGATCTGTTCGGCGAGAAGGTGAACTGGCAGATGATGAAAGAGCAGCAGCGTCCGCAGCTCGGCGTGCACGAGACCATCCAAATCCATGCCACAGGAATGGCCATGGAAGTCCCGGCGCTCATGGGGGCGGGATTCTGCGAGAAGACGATTTTTTCGCCGGACTTGCTGAGGGAACTGGCGGAGAAAGGCGGCGCGCAAGCGGCGGAGGGTGCTGGTGAAGAAGACGAGGACCACGACCAGCTCTACCATGTGCGCTTCACGCTCGGCGGCAAGAAAATCCAAACACTCGTCCAGGCAGGCACAATGCCCGTTGCAGGCATCCGCGCGGTGATCGGCCGGCGTGATCTGGTGGATTTCTACATCGATCCGGCCAAGGGGTCGAAAGCCGAGCACGTCGGCGCGGGCGGGGTGAAGGTGGATTTGCGCGGGGCCGACAGGATCTTGGCCAATGCCGACCAGGAATTGCTGCTGCTCAAGTACCTCAAGCCCATCAATGTGGTCGAGGAACGCCGGCGCCTGGAGCAGGACCGCCACTACAGCCCGCTCTTCCTCTACCCACCCTTGCCCGAGGGACTTGCCGAGCTGGAGAAGAAAGTGGAGGAGGTGAGGACGGACGATTCCCCCCTGGGCATTTTGCTGCGCAAGAAAAAGAAAGAGCTGCAGCTGCGTCTGATGCTCTTGCGCGCCCGCGGCGACAGCGCGAAATTCTCCGAGGCATCGCACCTGCTCTTCGGCACGCCGCGCACAAGCCTCCTCGCATCCGCCAAGTCCTTCCTCAAGTCGCGCATCGCCTGCGAGGTACCCGCTGCGCCGGAGAGTCTCCTCTCCGCGGGCACGGCGGCGGCGATGTTCACGCAAGCACTCTCCTCGTACGGCCTACACGACTGGCACGTGAGCGTCCGCGCGGCCCTCGTGGCCGACTGCGCCGTGGGATGGAAGCACCTGTACCTGCGCGAGGGCGCCACCTTCAGCCACGAGCACGTGCAGTCGCTTGTCGCCCACGAGATCGACACCCACATCCTCACGGCCGAGAACGGCGAGCAGCAGCCCTACGAGATCTTCCGTCGCGGATTCGCCCACTACCTGGATACACAGGAGGGTCTGGCCACCTACCACCAGAATCGCGTGCTCTCCGCCTATCATGAAAAGCGCTACGCCCCCGCCCGCGGCATCCTCGCCATCGCCTACGCGCTCGATCACTCGTTTGTGGAGACGCGTTTCTACCTGGAAGAATCCCTGGGCTACACGCCCGGCAAGGCGCTCACCAAGGCGATCGAGCTCAAGAGGGGCCTGCACGACGCCGCCGAGCCGGGGTGTTTCACCAAAAGCATCGTGTACTACAGAGGGCTGCGCGCCATCGAACAGTTCGTGGCCGACGGCGGCGACATCGCGCGCCTCTACATCGGCAAGGTCGCGTTGGAGGATTTGGAGATCGCGGAGCAGGTGGAAGGCGTCAAGCCGCCACTCCTGGTGCCGAGGTATCTGCGGGAGAGGAAATAATTGCGGGATGACGAGTGTTTCAGCGGTTCAGTTGTGCAGTGGTTCAGTGAAAGTACACAGGGATGAGTGTGAATTTTCGCAGTTAATGCATTTCGATGAGCTGCCAGAAACATCGGCACATGAGCAAAAAACAACTGAAACATTGAAACACTGAACCGCTGATCCACTCCTACTTCTTCTCCTTCCCGCCCCTCTCGGCTTTGGCCGGGGCGGCTGGTGTGGTGCCGGGAGCAGCCGCGCCCGGTGCGCCGGCGGCCGCAGCGCCTTCGCCTGCAGGCTGGCCTTCGGCCGTGACGGCGCCCTCCGCGCCTTCAGCGGCTGGGGCGGGCGGCGGTGCGATCTCTTCCTCCTTGCGCGGTTCCTGCACCGTGGCGATCACCACCTCCGGTGCATCCATGATTGTCACACCTTTCGGAACCGTCAGATCCTTCACCGAGAGGACGCTGTGGAACACCTCGAGCGGGGCAATGCTCACGGTGAAGTTGTGCGGCAGGTCGGCGGGCAGGCAGCGCACCCGCACGTTCTCGTGAGTCACCACGAAGACGCCGCCCAGCTCCTTCACCGCCGGCGATTCGCCCTCGAAGTGGATGGGTACGAGCGTCTCGATCTCCTCATTCATGTTCACGGCGTAGAAATCGGCGTGCATCTCGCGGTCGGAAATCGGGTCGAACGTCATGGCCTTGAAGAGCACCGGCACTTTCTTCCCCTCGATATCCAGCTCCACGAGCGTGCTCTCGCCCGCCTTCACGAAGGCCTTATGCAGTGCCAATTCGTCGCACTGGACGTGCAGGTTCTTCACTGCATGCCCGTACACCACGCACGGCACCTTGCCCGAGCGCCGCAGGGCCTTGGGCTTCAGTGTTTCGCTGCGAGCCGTCGCCGAAAGAGGGATCATGTCCATAGGGAGGCTACAGGGTAGGGGATATACCTTTTGCGGTCAATATGCCGTTTGTTTGTTGTTTCGTTTGTTCGTTTTTCGTTATGGAAACCGTCGGAAACCTGAGTTTCCTTCGAACGAAAAACGAAAAACAAATCAACGATCCAACGCCGCCCCGCGCCATTTCCAAAAATACTTCAATGCGCTCCACAGGTGGATCATCATGGTTGGCTTGAGGAAGAAGGAGAGGAAACCCCCTTCGCTCAAGCGATGCTTGCGGTCGGTGGCTCGTGCCTGCGGGTAGTAGACCACGCGCCGTCCTGCGGCCCAGCAGCGGCGGCACAGGTCGGTATCTTCGAAGAACAGGAAGAAGCGCGGGTCGAACCCCCCGAGTTCCCCAAAGAGGGAGCGGCGCATGAGCATGCAGGCGCCCGCCACCCAATCAACATCCCGGACCGCATGCCGGTCTTCGTGATGCTGCAGGTAGCGCCGCATCCGTGTTTTGAACACATGCCGCAAGCGCGTGCGCTTGATGAAGAGGTCGGTGAGCGTGGGGAATGTGCGGTAGGAGTCGCGCACCGTGCCGTCTTCCTGCACCAGCTGCGCGGCGAGAATACCGATCGCCGGGTCGCGCTCCATCGCACGCACCATGCTCTCCAGGCCGGCCGGTTCCAGCTCGTTATCCGGATTGATGATGAGGATGTACTGCCCACGCGCGTGCCGGACTCCCAGAGAATTTCCCTGCCCGTAACCGCCGTTGCGCGCACTCTCGATGACGCGCACATTCGCCTTGCCGCGCGCGCGGTTACGCAGAAAGCCGATGGAATCGTCACATGAATGGTTATCGACGACAATGATTTCCATTTGATCGGCAATCGTCTGAGCGCACAGCGCCTCCACGCAATTCCACGTGAGGAACGGCGTTTTGTAGTTGAGGACGATGGCGGAGATTCGGACTTCGGACTTCGGACTTCGGACTTCGGACATATGCGGAGTATACTGGTGTATGGGAGTATGGGTAATTGGTGTGTTGGTAAAAATTCCAAAAACCAGCGCGGGTTTCCATACCCGCGACTCTGTGTCAAAAAAATCGCCCCGGTCGTCACAACACCCAAAACGCCAGCGCCAGCAGGATGCGGTAGATCCCGAATGCGGTGAAGGAATGATTCTTCACGTACCCCAAAAACCACCGGATGCTGAGGATGGCGATGATGAAAGACGTCACCAGGCCGATGCCCATCAGCCCGAATTGGCCGCCCGAGAACTGGCGGCCGCTTTTGAGCAGGTCGAGGGCGCTGGCGGCAGCCATCGTGGGCACCGCCAGCAGGAAGGAGAAATCCACGATCGTCCTGCGGCTGATACCCACCAGCTCCCCCCCGATAATCGTGGCCGCCGCGCGTGATACTCCAGGGATGATGGAGAGTGACTGGAAAATGCCGATCCACACGGCCTGCTTGTAGGTGATTGTCTCGAGCGAGCGAGCGGCCGATGCCTTTTCTTTGTGCCAGTATTCAAATGCGACGATCACGATGCCGCCAAGGAAGAGCGACCACAGCACGAGCGGGATGCTCCCGAGGAAGTACGTCTTCACCACCTTATAGAGCAGCAAACCGATGATGGCGGTGGGCAGGAACGCCACAAGGACTCGCGCCAGGATGCGGGGGTGTTGCAGGAACGATTGCCAGTAGAGGACAACCACAGCGGCAATCGCCCCCACCTGGATGACGATCGCAAAGCTCTTCCAAAATTCCGTCTCTGGAAGGCCCAAGAGCGACGAGGCGAGGAGCAAATGTGCCGTCGACGAGATCGGCAGGAACTCCGTGAGTCCTTCCACGATGCCGAGGATGAGGGCGACGAGAGCGCTCATGAGTGATAGTGAAGCAAGCTGAGGCCCAAGATACCCGCCTGCTCGACGGGCAGGCAAGGCGCAACGTACGGACGATTGGAGGAAAATTGCAGGGTTGCTATTTTTGTGAAACATGACACGGTTCTACCAAAGTGACTGCGATTCTGTGATTTCCTCATCTCTTGGCCTCCCAGTCAGTTGAAGAGACAGCGAATTTTTGCTACCATGACGTGATTTGCATAAACACCTGCTCTCCATCGCTGGCACGGTCGCCGCGGGGATTGCGATCCTCCTCCTGCCTGCCTTTTTCCTGTTCTCGTTGAATGACGGATCAGGAAAAGCGCAACTGAGCGCAGATGCCCCGGTGAATTCAGGTGCTCTGCCCGCACAGCCCGTCCAGCCTCCCTTGCCTGAGCTCGCCACGGGTGATGCGTCGTCGGCTGCGGCGCAGCCCGTGTGTGGCAACGGCGTGCTCGAGTACGGCGAGCAGTGCGACGACGGCAATGCCAATAACGGCGACGGTTGTTCCGACGTCTGTCAGTGGGAACCGGGATACCAATGCATGGGCCAGCCGAGCGTGTGCGTTCATACGAGCAGCGCTTCTTCCCAGAGTCCGGTCTCCAGTGCCTCCGACGCGTCGTCGGTGTCCTCATCAGCTCCTTCGAGCTCGTCGGCTTCCTCGCTCTCCTCCAGTTCGTCCGTTTCCTCGAGCAGTGTTTCGTCCTCCTCTTCCTCCCAAGCCGCGGGCAAGGCCGCATCGGCCAGCGCGTCGAGCACCGCGGCATCGCATGCCGCATCTTCCACCTACCGCTACTTCCCGCGCGATTGGACGAAAGTGAAAGCTGACCAGGCATCGCAAGCCTCGCAAAGCTCTGCCATCCAACGCACGCTCGACCGCTGCGGCAACGGTTTTGTGGAGCCCAAGGACGGCGAGACCTGCGACGACGGCAATACCAATAACGGTGACGGCTGCGATGCCGCCTGCCACATCGAGAAGGGATACTCCTGCCATGGCCAGCCGAGCCAGTGTGAGATTCTGTGCGGTGACGGGGTGGTGGGCGGCAGCGAGACCTGCGACGACGGCAATACGACCGACGGCGACGGCTGCAGTTCCAGTTGCCACCTGGAAATGGGCTGGAATTGCTCGGGATCGCCGAGCGTCTGCAAGCAGCTCACGCCTCCGTAATATCGGCATTCGACTCGCCGGTTCTCTCTGCCAAATGGTTGAAATGGCTGAATGGGGAAATGGTTGAATGGCTCCAAAGCAAGATTTGCTTGCCAACCATTCTCCCATTCAGCCATTTTCCTGAACGATTTGTGAAGTTTGACTAAATTTGTAAAAAGTATATAATAATGTCAAACAAACTTCATTTTCTTCCCCGTCACCGTATGACGACCCGCTTCCATTCCAAGGTGCACGATACCGTCGCATGGGCTTCGCTGTGCGCCGCGGTCTTCGCCTTCGCCTTCATCTTCAACACCTGTGTCGGCACCCAAAATACGCTCGCCAGCCTGCCGGCCGGCTCCCGCTCGGTGCGCCGCACCCCGATGATCATCAATACCACCTGTGCCGCCAGCACCTACGCCACGTTCACGAGCGCCCTCAAGACCGCCGTGGACGCCCACGCTGCGGCTATCAAAACCGCCCTCGATGCACGCCAAGCTGCCTACGTCGCCGCCCTCACCAACGCCGGCGCCGACCAGAGGGAGGCCATAGAGGCCGCGCAGAAGGAGTATCAGGCGGCCGTACACACGGCTAACCAGGCACGCATGCTGGCCGGCAGGAACGCACTCAACGTGTTGCAGTTGGCCGTCAAAACATCGTGCCCCACGAAGGATGCCGCCGCGCCGCCTGCAAACGGAGCCGACGACCAGCAGTGAAGCATGGAAGGGCAACCTACGGTTTCCCTTCCATGGACCATCCTTTCCCTTTGAGGATGCGCTCAGGCAGGCGGAGCCTGCCTTCGCGCAATTGTTTCGTTGCGCCAACGCAAAGCATCTGACCCTGCGTGCCCCTCACGAAAGCGGTGCCTGCGTCTGGCGGCTTCGACGCCCGAACGCAGGGCAACAGAAGTATATTGGTCAATCAAAGCCCCCTCGGTGGGGCTTTTTTTGAGAATGAAGATGACCCAAGGAGTGACGGCAGGACGAGTACCCAATGGCATGAAGGTTGGATGAGCGTATGCTTGCGCCATGGGAAAATTTTCCTGCCTCTTGGCTGTCGTCACCCTGTTGGCTGGCTGCGGCACGACCTCGGTTGTCACATCCGGCAATGAAGTCAGCTCTTTGCCTGCCGACGCGACTTCTTCCGTGGCATCGTCGACGACTGTCTCCGCTCAGTCGCAGGCGCAAAGCTCTCTGGCAGTCACAACCAAAGATCGGATACAGACCTACACGGATGCGCGCTACCGCTACGCTATTTCTTTTCCCGCAGGATTTTCCATCGCGCCGCGTGAGTTTTACCAAGGGGACGTGAGCGGCATGCAGATTGACTTCCCACATTCCTCCCTGCAGCCGGGTACGACTCTCTATGAAGCGTTCATGCGGATTGAAGTGCAACCGAAAGAGTGCGGGTATTATGCCCAGTTCGATGAGTCACAGTCCTCGGCGAGATCGGTGCGTATCGGCGGCGTTGTCTTCCGGCGCATCGATGGCACCGAATTTGGCGCAGGCAACCGGTATGAAGTCAGCGTCTACACTGCCTCTCACGGCGGCTACTGCTACCGCCTCACGACCATCATGCACAGTTGCAACATCGGTCCCTACTGCGGCGAGGGCCACACCGCGGCCTTCGACAAGGTGCCCATTCAGAATGTCTTTGACCGGATCGTGGGGTCATTTACGTTCCTCCCGTCATAAGCGCCGCGCCGACCGCCTCTCCGTTGTGTTTTTGTACGGTTTTGGTATACATCCATGCTATGGATTTCCGGCCATTCACTAGACGGGAGCAGTTGCGAATCCGCGAGGCCTGTTTGCAAAACGACTGGGATGTATTGCGCACATTCAACGAGCGGGACATGGAGGAGGCAGAGAGGGAACGGAGAAGGGAGATCGACGCCACGAGGAAGCTCACCCGCGGCGGCCTTTTGCTGGCCCTCACTGCAGCGGTCGTGATCGGCGGAGCCGTGTGTTGGCTGGGGAGTGTGGTTCTGCCAAATACAAAAGCCTCCGCCGCGCGCGGCGCTGATGGCGATGGCGCCCACAGATGGCTGTTGCAGGCCGAAACGAACGGCTCGCCCTCCGCCTACCGCTTTGCCACGCCCAAGAGGTTGGGGTACGAGTACGACCACTACACCGTGTATCTCACCGCAGTCGATGGCGTGCGGTGGGAAGAGATTGAGCGGGCAGGCATCGTCTTCGAAAGTGACAGGGTGGCATTCACCAAAAGCGCAGGTCCGCTCACCGGCATCCCGCTTATTTTTCCGCGCGAACATTCTCTCATTGTCACGGTGAGCGGGCACGGCGGCTTCCTGAGCCTTTCCATGTTGCAAGAGCCGGCCAGGGATAGATGGGATACGGCCGAGGCATTGGTTGCCAGGGACGGAACGCGCGCCCAGTGGGTGATCCGGCCGCGTTGAGCGCGTGACCGCGCGGGATTTTCTGCCATCCTCCGCCAACCATGGCACAGAGCTATCCCGTGATGCGCCTCAAACCCGAACGCGAGTGGCCGCTCAAGAACCGCCACCACGCCATCTTTCGCAATGCGGTGGAGACGATGCCCGAGGCGCCCACCGGATCGATTGTGGAGGTACAAAGCCACGACGGCGATTTTCTGTGCTATGCCACCATCAACCTGAAGGCCTACATCTGCGGCCGCGCCATCGCCTTCGCCAAGGGCGACCCGCTGGAACAGCTCAAGCGCCACATCAAGAACGCGGTGGAGCTGCGCCGGCAATTTTTCTCCTCGGATGACACGACTGCCTACCGCCTGGTCAATGCCGAAGGCGACGCGATCCCGGGCCTGATCGTCGACCGGTACGGCGACGTGCTTGTCACTCAATTCACCACCCTGGGGATGGAGCGCCTGCGGGGGTGGGTGACCGATGTGCTTGCCGAGATCTGTACGCCGAAAGCGATCTTCGAGAAATCCACCGGCGCCGCGCGCAAGACCGAAGGCCTGGAGCCGCGCGAAGGGTGGGTCAAGGGCAAGGGGGAGGGGATGGTAGAAGTGCGGGAGAGGGGATTGAAGTTCTTGATCGATCTCGAGGGTAGTCAAAAAACCGGCTTGTTCCTCGACCAGCGCGAGATGCGGTCGCTCGTGCGGTCACTCGCGCCCGGCCGGACTTTTTTGGATTGCTGCAGCTACGTAGGCGGTTTCTCCCTCTCCGCCCTCATGGGCGGCGCCGTAGCGGCGGATGCCGTCGATTACGACCAAGCGGCTCTGGAACGTGCCAAGCAGCATATGCGGATCAACGGCATCGCCGACTCACAATTCGGCATTTATGCCGAGGACGTGTTCGATTTCCTGCACCGCACACCCCTCCCGCGCGCCTACGATTTCATCATCCTCGATCCTCCCGCCTTCGCCAAGCGCAGTAGCGACCTGGAGCCTGCCAAGCGCGCCTACACCGACCTCAACCGCTTGGCGATGCAATCACTCGCACCGGGTTCTTTGTTACTGACATGTTCCTGTTCCTATCAAGTGGACACGCAGCTCTTCCAGACCATCGTGTTCCATGCCGCCAGACAGGCGAACAGGTTCGTCCGCATTGTGCAGCGCCATCGCCAAGCTTTTGATCATCCGGTGAACTTGTACCACCCGGAAGTGGATTACTTGAAGAGTTTGCTGCTGTGGGTGGAGTGAGGATGAAGAGGAGTAAGAAGAGTAACAGGAGTAAGAGGATAATGATTTATTTGAGCGTTGCTGTTCGTTATTCAAAATGGTATAATAAAACAATGACCGAAAGGATGCAAAATCCGTCAAATAGGCGATTGAACAGGAGGAATTTCGTTCATGGCACACTTGCTCTTGGCGTACTTGGAGCACTGGGGATCTATTTTCGAGAATCCATTCAAGAACTTATTGCCCCGGCCACGGAGGCAAACCTCTTCCTCGACACTTTCCCGGAGAAAATTCCCGGCGCTTCCCGTGTATGGAAAATGAAGTGCCCGGGCGCCAAATTTTGCTTGGCGCATATCCGTCAGGTGCATGACACCAGCCGCCCATGGCAGGATGATGAGCACGAAATAGAGGGCGTACAAGACGATATTGAAAAAATAATCGAATATTTGATGGATGCCCCTTCTATCCGCTTGCGGAAAGTGTATTTGGAAAACATGAAGGACCAGAAAAGTATTGAACGATTAGCTAATCCGCCCGTGCCGTCTTTTGACCCGGCCCTCACGGAGAACGCGATACGTCTCACCGAAGAAGAAATAAGGGAGGTAGAGGGTGCGCTGAGGAAGAGCCATTCGCCGGAGCAACAGCAAGATAGGCGCAACCGGCTTGCTTACCTACAGAAGCAACTGCAGCATTACAAAGACCGCCGGACCCCGGAAGTCATCCGAAACCAGGAGTTAGAGAGAAACCTTCGTTTGAATGCCGCCATCAGGTTGAAACGACGCAAACGATTATCAGTTCTTGCAGGAGAAGATCCGATAGTGGCGGAGAAAGCAGCGGACGCTTTTCTTGCACATAATGCTTCCCCCGATAACCTGCCTGTTGACTTGTTGCCCCTGGTATATGACGCCCGCGAAGAAGCATTGCTCTTGATGATTCAGAAGTCAGGTGAAACATGCGGAGTGACAATCTTTGGTGGAAATCATCATTGGGAGAAGGTTATCAAGAAGTGGAATAAGCAGCATCCGGACGCCAAATTTTCTCTCATTGAGATGACACCGGACTCCTACGATCGGGCCGCGGCCTCGTGAGAGAGATATGGGATTTCTCAGGAATCCCCAAAGATAGAGTAATCCTCTTACTCTTCTTCATCGTCTTCATCCTCTTACTCCTTTCCCAAAAACACCGAGCAATCTACAAACAGCACCCTCAGCGCGTTCACTATCCCCAGCACATCAATCACTTCCTGAAGCATGGCGCCGATGAAGAGCACGATGTATCCGAAGGCGGCCAGCACCATCAGGAGCAGGCTCAGGCCGATGCCAACGTAGATGCTCTGCCTGGCGATATCGAGCACCCGGTGGCCGATGCAGAGCGCCTCGCCCACCCGTTCGATCTGGTCAACCGTGATGATGATGTCGCCGGCTTCGCTGCTGGCTGAAAACCCATGGACGCCCATGGCGATGCCCACGTCCGCCGCCGCGATGGCCGGGGCGTCGTTGATGCCGTCGCCTACCATCACCACCGGCCCGGCGTGCTTGCGCAGGCGCTCCACCTCGGCCACTTTCTGCTCTGGCAGGCACTCGGCGTGCACGTCGTCCGCCTGGAGCCCGATCTGTGTGGCCACTTCCAGCGCGGCCGCGCGCTTGTCGCCCGTGAGCATCCGCACGATCTCGATATCGAGCTGCCGGAGGTTTCCGAAGAGCTCACGCACATTGTCCCGCACCTGGTCGGAAAGGAACACGGCCCCGAGGAGCTCGCGGGTGCCGGCCAGGTAGACGACGATGTCGCCCTTCTCGCGCATCCGGTCGTGCTTGGCGATATCGGCCTGCGACACATGTACGCCCTGTGATTCCAGGTACGACAGCCGGCCGAGCAGGTACTCTTTGCCGTTGACCCTTCCGCGCACGCCTTGGCCGAATTCCTCATGGAATGTGTCGGGACGGAGCAAGGGAAGCCGTTGGCTACGGGCGGCATACACCAGCGCGCGCGCCAACACATGCGCCGACAGTTGGTCGAGCGAAGCGGCGAGGCTCAGGATATCGTCGCAGCTCAGCGCATACGCCTCGACGCCCGTCACGAGCGGGATGCCGAGCGTGAGTGTGCCGGTCTTGTCGAACACAAACGACCGCGCCTCCCCCAGCTTCTCGATGGCGCCGCCGCTGCGGACGATGATCCCCCGCTTGGCGGCGCGGCTGATGCCCGCGGCGAAGGCGATGGGGGTCGCCAGGATGAGCGGGCAGGGGGTGGCGACAACGAGCACCGCGAGCAGCCGCAGGGGGTCATGCGACAGGAACCATGCTAGCAGGGCAAGGACGAACGTCGCCGCCGTGAACCGGACGCTATGACGGTCGGCCAGCCGGACAAACGGAGCTTTCTGCCGTTCGGCTTCGCGCACGAGCCTGATGATGTGGGCGTACCGACTCTCGGCGCTCGGCCGCAGCGCGCGGATCGTGAGCACCGCATCCTCACTGATGCTCCCGCTCATGACCGAGGCACCTTTCCACTTCTCCACCGGCAGGGGCTCGCCGGTGATGGCCGATTCGTCCACCATGGCCGTGCCTTCCGTCACCTCCCCGTCCACCGGGATCGTCTCGCCGGGTTTCACGAGGAGCAGGTCGCCCGGGGCGATCTCCTCCACCGGCACGTCGCGGATCGCGCTGCCCAGTTGCTTGTGCGCCGTCTGCGGCGCGCGCGCGATCAAGTCCGTCAGATCTTTCCTGGCTCTGCGCAGCGCATACTGCTCCAGCGCCTCTCCGCCCGAGAGCATGAGCAGGATGATGGTGCCCGCGAGGTACTGCCCGACGACCAGCGAAGTGACGATGGCGACGATCGCAATGATGTCGACGCCAAAATGCAGGCGGCGGATGTTATCGAGGATATCGAGCAGAAGCGGGACCGAGCCGATGACGAGTGTCGCCAGGAGCGCGTACTGCGCCCAGTCCCCGTGCCCCAGCAGCGCCGCAGCACCGGCGATCGCCAGCCCCGCGCATACGAAGACGGGAATGGCGAAACGGGAAACGATGGCGCGGGGGATGGGATTCATCTCGCCATAGTGTACGTCTTTGTGACCATACAAAAAGCCCGCGGGCAGGAGATAGCATCCGAAACGATGCATCCATGCTTTCTGTCATTGCCATGGCACACATCAAACCGAAGCCGGATAGAAAATCCTGTCTCTAACTAGCCTTTTCGGCCGGTTCTGAGGTATTTGCAAATTAATTTAAATATTGTATAATATTCACGAAACATACATCATTCTTTCCCTCTTTCCCGTATGTCCAAACACACACACCTTTCCCCGATGATGGTTGCCGGCATCGTGGCCGCAGCCGTCTCTTTCGCCGTCACCTCTGCGGGCGCGTACCTTGCAGACGTGAGTGGCGACATGGCCGCGCCGACCATGACCGCGCCGTCTCAGCCTGCACCTGCACCCTCTCCATCGTTCTCCACTGCTCCCATGCCCTCCGGTGATGGCTTGACGACCGGTGGCGCCCCGACTGGCGGCTCTCCCATGGGCATGCCTCCCGGCGGTGGCTTCGGTACGCCCGGTATGCCTTCCATGAATAATACCTTCATGGGCGGCCGGGGCATGGACATGCCGACGGGTATGAGTGCGCCGGGCGGCGACAATGGAATGATGCGGCCCAATGCCATGCAGGGCGGGATGATGCCCCCGATGATGGGCGGCCAGATGGGGCGAGGCATGATGAACGGCGGGTTCCCGGGCATGAACGGGCCCATGAACCAAGGCGGCGGCATGTGGCAGCAGCACATGGAGGGCAGTCAAAGCAACGACATGAATTCACACATGATGGGCGGCCAAGGCATGAATGGCGACACGATGCATGGCGCGGCCCCCTCGATGCCTTCGATGATGGGCAATGCGGGGATGGGCAACCAACCGGATCAGGCAATGAACGGCGGCCAGGGTTCGATGATGCCGGGCATGGGGCAGGGCATGATGGGCAATGCGGGCGGCATGAGCCAAACCATGATGAAGAACATGGCCCAAATGGGAGCCAAGAAGATCGCCCAGCTCCAGAAACAGATCGCCAAAATCCAAGCCCAGGCGGAGAAGAAGAAGGCCCGCCTGGAGAAGTCGCGTGCGGCCAAAATTGCCAAGCTGCAGAAGTACCTGGCCAAGCAAACCGATCCGGACAAGCAGGATGCGGTGCAGAGCCAGATCGACGATCTGAATAGCCAGTATGACGATATGGAGAGTGCCATCGATGACGACGCAGACAACAGGACATCGGATCTGCAAAATCAGATGGATATGATTCAATCGGCGATCGACGACGCAAGCAGCCAGGCCACGTCGTCCGCGCAGTAACCAATGATCGTTCCTCGCGGGAAGAAACGGCGGCTCCGGCCGCCGTTTTTTTACCCTGCTTCGCAGAAAGCCCTGACCGTCAGGTCGGGATGAATGCGTGAAGC
>CAZAUW010000001.1:28543-33850 GCA_964488295.1 uncultured Candidatus Peribacteria bacterium | reverse complement strand
CCCGAACGCATCAGAGAAATCCCGTTTTTGTCTCAACTTCGACCGGGCAGTAGAGACCAAGAAGACGACGCTTGCCTTCAGCGACGAAGGCCACTACGACGAAGCGGAGGCGTTGCTCAAGCAGGCATTGATCACTCTCCCCGACGACGAGACGATCGTACAGAATTACGTGGGGTTCTGCCTGGAGATCGCACACAACCACCAGGTGGTGATGCAGAACTTCGTGGACGCCATCAAGTACTACAAGAAGGTACTGGCGATTGTCCCGACCGAAAAAGAAGCCTGGATGGACCTGGCCGCGGCCCATGCGCAGAATAACGAGATGGAGCAGGCACTGGAGGCCTGGCAGCACGCCCTTGAACTCCTCGACCCCAAAAAGCCCCGCGACCGGGCCAACATCCAGTCGATCCTCGAGAACATCCGGATGATCCAGGGGGAGATGGAGGAGGAGTAACTGTTGTCGCACACCTCGTAGCCGGGACGCCCCGTTCAGGGCGGGTTAATCGAGCCAAACCTCCAATGGATCCAACTGAGTTTCGAAGTGCAGCGATGTCCATGGCCATTCTTCAGGCTCCTTCACCAGCCCATGATGGACCGCATTTCTTTGCACGTACGACAAGACTTGCGACCGTTGCCTATCATCGCGAATCCGCTCATCATGAAAGCCATCCTGCCAGCCAGAGAGTGAGCAATCTGACTGATTCTTTTCGCAAAAATCCCGAATGTCTTTCGAGCTGTTGCTCTTAAAGGATTGCATGAATTTGCTCAGTCCTTTCTCGCCTGGACTGACAATGATGTGCATATGGTCAGGGAGAACACAGAAAGCATATAACTGACTTCCACTCAGGTCTCGCGTGAGGAGCAGGTTACGAATGAGGATTTCAGGAATGCCCGTACATGTGCACCAAGATACGCGTTCAGCTGCATTGGTTGTGACATGAAATGTGCCCTCTTGGGCCCGGTGACGCTGGGGCATAGCGAATGATGATACCACTCCCGTAGCCGGGACGCGGCGTCCCGGCTACGGGGGGGCAGGCAAGGCAATGCAGTTACTGTTGTTTGAGGCGAACCATATGGTGATCTGCATTCGTGAAAGTCACCGCGTCCCGGCTACGGGTGAGATACGGGTGAGGCGTCCCAGAATAGCGATGTAGCTGTTTATTCCTCTCTGGCTCATTATCGGTCAGGCCACTACAATACGTTCCCATGATCGACCTCCAGGACCTCCGCGCCCGGCCAGAGGCATATCAGAATGCGGCTGTAAAAAAGCGGATCGCGGTGAACGTGAAAAAGTTTTTGGCGATGGACGAGGAGCGGCGCAAGCTGCTGCAGAAAGTGGAGGGCATGCGCAAGATGAAGAATGAGGTGAGTAAGAAAGTGCCGGCGATGAAAGGCGACGAGAAGCAGAACGCCATACTCGAGATGAAAGAACTGGCGGAGGATTTGAAGAAACATGAAGACGAGCTGGCGGCAATCGAGAAGGACTGGCACCACACGCTCCTTCTCATGCCGAGCATTCCGTTGCCCCAAGTGCCGGTGGGGAAGGACGACACGGAGAATAAGGAGATCCGCAAATGGGGCCCTTCGACAAGCTCAGGACAGGCTCCTTCGACCCGTCCGACCGCGTCCGGGCGGGCAAGCTCAGGACCAGCTCCCTTCTTCGTATCCGCCACCGAGGCAAAGGACCATGTGACGCTCGGGGAAAAGCTCGACATCATCGACATTCCCCGGGGGGTGAAGATCGCCGGCTCGCGCACGTATTTTTTGAAGGGCGACGGCGTGCGGCTGGAGATGGCCGTGCTGCAGTTCACGCTCGATAGCCTCGTGAAAAAAGGCTACACGCCCTTCACGCCGCCGCTGCTTGTGAGTTACGACGCGATGATGGGGGCGAGTTATTTCCCCGGCGGCGAGGAGCAGGCATACGCCGTCGGCGTGCAGAAGGAACAGGGCGCGGCGCTCGAATCGGACGGGCTCTACCTGATCGGTACGTCGGAAGTGCCGGTGGCCAGTTACCACAAGGATGAAGTGTTGAAAGCATCGGAATTACCGAAGCGCTACTGCGGCATCAGCAATTGTTTCCGCCGCGAGGCCGGCACCTACGGCAAAGACACCAAAGGCCTCTACCGCATCCACCAGTTCCAGAAAGTTGAGCAGGTGGTGCTGTGCGAGGCGGATGCGGACGTGAGCGCGCAGATGCACAAGGAATTGCTCCAGAACGCCGAGGACGTGCTGCAAGCGCTCAAGCTGCCCTACAGAGTCGTCGACGTCTGCACGGGCGATATGGGCAGGGGGCAGGTATACAAAAATGATATCGAGACCTGGATGCCTTCCCGTGCTTCGTCGGGGCTCAGCACGGGCTACGGGGAAACCCACAGCTGCTCGACGTTCTATGACTTCCAGGCACGGCGTCTCAACATCAAGTACGAGGATGCAAATGGCGACAAGAAATTCGTTCACACGCTCAATAACACCTGCATCGCATCACCGAGGATCCTGATTCCCATCTTGGAAATCTATCAAAACAAGGATGGATCGGTGACGATCCCTGAAGTATTGCGGCCGTACATGGGGGGGCAGGAGAGGATAGTTCCACGGGGATGAAGAACTTCTTTTGTGGCTTCGGGGAGAGGATTCCGATGATTCCGAGGATCTTTATTGTCTATTGAAAGTAAATACGCTGGAGTCATGCATATTCGACCTCATGAAAAACCCGTAGTGTGGCAGGAAGCCCATACACTGTGCTTACTCATCTATGAAGTGACAAAACAGTATCCAAAAGAGGAAAGGTATGTGCTCGTAAGCCAGATGAGAAAATCCTCCGCCAGTGTTCCTACGAACATTGCGGAAGGAAATATGAGAGTCACGGCGAAAGACAAGGCTCATTTTTTCGATATATCAAGAGGGTCATTGGAAGAATTGCATTACCAAACCATCCTCAGCAGGGATTTGAAGTATATCTCTCTTGAGCAATTCAGGAACATCGATGATCGCATCCAGCGCGTTAGTTACCTGCTTACCAAGCTACGTTCTTCAGTCCTTCATGGCTCGTCGGAATCCTCGGATTCCTCGGATTCTTCGGTATCCTATTCCCGATGAGAATCCTCTTCACCCGTTTCCCCCTCCAAAGCGCCTACGGCGGCGCGGAGGTCCAGACACTCTCGTTGATGGAAGGGCTGATGCAGAAGGGACATGCGGTGGGATTCCTCGGCAGTTGCCGCGTGCTCCTCGAAGAATGCGTCAAACGGAAAATCCCGAGCGCAAAACTGGAGATCGGCCCGCCGCCGGTGACCAAATCCGGGGCCATCAGTTTCCTGTGGCACAAGAGAAAAATGCAGAAACAGCTCATCACGGCGCTGGAGCAGTTCAAGGACGTTGATGTGGTTTGCATGTTGAGCTTGAGCGAGAAACTCCTCGCTACCGAGTGGGCAACTACCAAAGGAATCAAAGTCCTGTGGATTGAGCATGATCGTGTGGGGCGGTGGCTCACGAACAACCCCTGGCTGCCGCGCCTGCGGCATTTGAGCAAACTCGTAACAACCGTCGTCGTCTCGGAATTAAGCAAAAAAATATATCTGAAACTTGGCTGGGATGAGAAAAATCTGGCGACGATCCCCAACGGCGTGGATGTGCGACGCTTCGCGGGTGTCCCTTCATCCCCAGCCCTTCCCCCTCGGGGGAAGGGAGTACACCTCGGCTGCATCGCGCGCCTGAGCCGCGAAAAGGGCGTCGACCTCCTGGTGAAGGTCGTACAACAATTTCCTGATGTCAGACTGAGCATCATCGGGAAAGGCCCAGAGGAAGCCAGGATTCGGGCACTGATTGAAAAAGGCCACAAACAAAAAACGAAAACCGAAAAACCCTGCGCCCCTGCTCAGGGCAAGCGAATAAACGTGTACTCGACTACCCCGAATCTCCAGGATTTCTACCGCTCCATCGACGTCCTTATCCTCCCCTCGCGCGATCATGACCCTTTTGGGATGGTGGCAGCCGAAGCGATGATGCTGGGCATCCCGGTGCTGGTGACGGATGCCTGCGGCATCGCGGGATACCTGCGGGACGGAGAAGATGTGGTGATCGTGCCTGCGGGATTAGAGCCCGCACTGGTGACTGGGATTTCGCGCCTGCGCGACGTCCAACTGCGCGCAACAATCGCAGCGGAAGGGAAAAAGACCGCCGAGCGACGTTTTTCCCTGTCCGCAATGCTCCACGCGTACGAAAGACTCCTTTCGGGAAAGTGACAACTTTTTTGGAAGAAAAAATAGTGAATCTGATGTCCCATCTACGATCAGCTTCGTATACTCGCCCCATGCCTCGACGGACGCTTGCGATCGCCTGTGTTTTCCTGCTGACGTGCGCCGCCTTCGCATTCGCAGACAACATTTCCTCCGGTGAGGGGAGCATGCGCGAGGAAAATTTCGCCTCACCCATTGACGCCCTGAGTGTCCGATTCCGGAGCCAGGCGGATACGGCGGAGGTGAGCGCGCTGGATGGCGGCAGGTGGACGGCGTGGCAGCATCTGGAGGTGGAGAACGAGCAGGATCCGACGACGCACGAGTCGAACATGGTGATGTTCCCGCACAACGTGAGCACGATCCGCCTGCGCTCGAATGCCAACGGTTACACGGTGCACCCGATCCGTGTGTCGCAGGCGCCGCTCTCGTACACGGTGGCATCGTTGAACGACGTGGAACCTCCCGCGATCTTCACGCGCGAGCAATGGGGGGCCGACCCGTCCTTTTTGGTCGTCAAAAGCGCCAACGTGAACCCCGGCAACACGGCCGTGCCCGATACCACGAGCAAGGAAGACAACGGGAATTTCGGCGAGAGCGCCGACCGCGTGCAGGAGTGCAATCAGGCCTACACCCAGTACCCAACGGAGTTCCGCACCGTGAACACGGTGTATAAGACGAGCGACGGGCAGCAGCTGCGCTGGCCGCAGACGTACTCGCCCGCGGTGCGCATGATCGTCATCCACCATACGGCCGTGGCCAACGGCGGCGACAGCCGCCCGGGGGCCGAGAAGATGCGCGCGCTCTACGCGTACCATGCCAACAACCGCGGCTGGGGCGAACTTGGCTACCCACACTGGAACGCCCCCGGCGGCCGTCTCCCACATGCGGATTGCGAGCAGGCCCCGTGCGAACAGGTATTTGCCGTTCGGAGAATAGAAGACTTCCCACGACCGATCTCCCCATCGGTTCCTCTCCAGGGCATTCTTCGGGCGCGTTGTGAGGCGGCTAATCTCCTTGGCAGCAGCGGTATCCCATAGCCGTACCGTGCCGTCGTCGCCAACGGCTGCCAGCTTCC
>CAZAUW010000001.1:15821-28533 GCA_964488295.1 uncultured Candidatus Peribacteria bacterium | reverse complement strand
GACCCCCACGGCGTGATCTACCAGGGGCGAGCAGGCGGGGATTTCGTGGTGGGCGGGCACGCCTACTGCCACAACGTGGGAACGGTGGGGATCGCGCTCATGGGGAACTTCCAGATCGAGAACCCCACCCAGAAGCAAATCCAGAGCCTGCAGTGGCTGGTGGCAACCCTCGTGCGCCGCTACGACATCCCCATCGACCGGGAACTGATCTTTCACGGCCAAATCTACCCATTCGTTACCGGCCACCGGCAGCTGCTCAAGACCGAATGCCCGGGCGCGCAGATGTTTGCGGTGCTCGACCAGGTCCGCGCGCACGTGACGGCGGGCGACGTGGGGGCGCTGGCGGATTTCCCGCCCCTGCAGCCACCATCTTCCTCTTCATCCCTGGGAAACCAGTCGCCTGCGAGCGCGTCATCCGCCCCGCAACCGAGCGGCTTGGAGGCGTTGGGGACGACTGCCATCGAGGCGCGGCCGGGCGGCGAGCTGATTATCCCGGTCCTCTTCCGCGCGGGGTCCTCGACGCACATCGCGGGCGAGAAGATCGCGCATGTCAGCCGTTCGCCGCAACTGGGGATACTGCAGGAAGACGCGACGGGCAAATTCGTGCGCGCCCGCACCGACTTGACCCTTCCCACGCGGATGGATAGCGGTCAATCGGCCATCGTACGCGTGAAGCTCGAAATTCCGCAGCAGCAGGGCGGCTACTTCCTCAAGATCGGCCCCGTAAACTACGCGATCCAGGCATCGGGGCGCCGGCTGCGCGGCCGCCAGCTCACAAGCGACTACCAGATGACCGTGCTGCCCACGGGCTCCGTCACTCAACCAACACCAAACCTCACCCTCGTAACTCCCCATTTCTCCGCCTCTTCAGTATCTTCTCATTCCTCGGTCCCTTTGATCTCCTCATCTTCTGACTCCTCTGTATCCTCTGATTCTCCTGATTCCTCCAAGAGGATCCGCATCCGCCTCTACGACCCGTCGCCCGTGCCCGCATCGTCGCTCTCCATCCACACATCGCAGCCCTTCACGCTCAATGGCCAGGCGACACCAAGCAGCGAAGTGAAGTTGGGCATTGACGGGAGCGCGTGTACGGCCACCGTAGACGGCACGGTGACGAAGGCGGCGGTGATCCGCATGGACCCGGGCTTCGGCATCAGCACGGTGCTCGGGTGGGACGCGGGCAGAAATGCGTTTCGCGGCGTACTGGAATGCCGCGTCCTCAACGGGCAGATCGCCCTCATCAACGAGCTGGAGCTGGAGGACTACATGGCCGGGATCGGCGAGGAGCCCGACAGCGAACCGTATGAAAAGCAGCGGGCGTTCGCCATCGCGGCGCGCAGCTACGCCCTCTACTACATGCAACAGGGCAACCGCAAGTTCCCGGGGCTGCCCTACGACGGCTCGGCGAGCGCCGCGGAATTCCAGCTGTACGTGGGCGAGGGCAACGAAGCGACGAACCCCGACTGGCTCAAGGCGGTGCGGTCCACGGCCGGCGAAGTGCTCAAGGTGCAGGGCCGGGTGATCAAGGCGCCGTACTTCTCCTCCGATGACGGCCGTACGCGTTCGCCTGCCGAGGCCGGCTTCGCCGATTTCCCCTTCGCCGCGGTCTTTGCAAGCAAACCCGATCCCTGGTGCAACGGCATGACGCTTCGCGGCCACGGGGTGGGGATGTCGGGCTGCGGCGCCAGCGGTCAGGCGAGGGAAGGGAAAAATGCGGAACAAATCTTGCAGTACTACTATCCGGGGGCGAATGTGACGCCTGAATAAGGTTTTTAGTTGATTCGTTTTTGGTTTTTGGTTCGGCAGCAACACTTGTTCCGATGATTTCTTCCATAACGAAAAACCAAAAACCAGCAAACCAAAAACTCGTCAGGATTTCTTTAACCAAAAGTATCCCAGCGTGACCGGCAGCCATGGGACGAGCCGCACGTGCAGTTTCCCCAGGTACTTCCCCGGCTCCACTTCCACCAGCTCATCCACGCACGGCCGCAGCCACCAGGGGTTCTGGCGCAGGTTGTAGTCGATCTTGCACACGGTCATGTCCTCGTCACGCAGGCCCTTGCCCCTGCCAACCCGGAAGGAATACTTCTCCACCTCCTGCCTGCTCTCGGCAAAGACGTTCACGCCGGTGTGGTTGGCGTGGAACCTCTTGCCCCTCCAGCGCAGCGGCATGTTATATACCGAGCCTTTGTAAAATCCGGGGCTGATCGCCTTGGGCGCCCTGCCCTTGCGGAAGACAGACTGCATCGACCCTTCCTCCACCCACCAAGTGCGCAGCAGAAGCAACAGCAATACTGCGGCGGCCACCAGGTTAATCAGCGTGAGATACTCCATCGGTGGAAGTATACTCCTCACGCAAGGGGGGATTCGCTAGATTCGCAATTTGTGCTATAATAACAACATATGCAGAAACCTGATGTAAATAGCGGTGAGATGCAGGAAAAGCCATTTTCACTGCACCAACAACTCAAAGCTATCTCCATCACAGAACTCGGACAAGCGATCACAGTCATGAGGAATAACGCTAAGCAGGTTGATCCTATTCATAAAAAGAAGGCAGAAGTCGCGCTCTTTCTCGTTGAGTTGTTGGAACCCGCAAAACGCGGGATGATCCACATGCAGAACGCAGCCGCAAAATATAACTTCTTGGACCTAGAGGCAGGCGTGCACTATTTGGCAGGAAACATTGACAGCAAAACTATGAACCTTGCGCGTCTACTCTATGACCGTCTTGTGCAGGAGAAACGCGAAGCCTCGGCAGCAAAGAAAGATGCGCAGCAGGAAACAGTGCAAACGGCTGCTTCCACAAAAGAAATTTCTGCTTTGCAGGAAAAACTACTGGTGGATGAAGTAGGAGCGAAGGGAAAAGTGATTGTCAGTGCTCCAATGTCTCATGAACTTTCGAAAGCCAGACGAGTAAGCACAGGGTTTCAGACAGTGAGCAGCCCTGATTTCCCCACTTGGTCGATGCAGGGTGGCATTGGAAGAGAGGTGCAAAACAGCTTCGGCATAGGCAATATTCTCTATTTATTGGAGGAGAAAAACATCCCTGCAGCAGTTACTTTAGAACCCCTGACTACCAGTAAACCTATTTACGAAGCACCTCCCGCCCCCAAAGGATTTTTCAAAAAAATGTTTGCGGGTATTCCAGAGCCGAAACTCGTGGGTACTCAAACAGAAGCAATGCCGATCTCGACATTTACGCGGAATCCGCAAGATAAGGAGCAGGCTTGGCGAATCAATTTGATTGTCACTGGTACGCGAGAAAGGCCTTACAGAGATCCGACTACCAATAGAGAAGGGTGTAGTTTTTACGGTGGTTTGGTTTTGCCAAAATCTCTTGCAGAGAGAGCATTTCATCAGATTCAGAGTAATCCTAAGTTGGTCTTCACGATGTTTGCCCAAGTCGATCCAGAACTGATGAAGTCACAAGAAGGCTTCATGCCGGGGATCAATCAGATAGTGATTGTCCCTCCTGAAAACCAGAGAAGCGCCTATATCTTCAATGCAAATAAACATGCCACGGGCTTTCGGCCGGAGCACATCAAAAGTATGAATTAAATATGCATGTTAGGAATGAGGATGAGGGACTGTTCGCTGAGAAGCGGAAATTCACAGAGATAATCCTGAATGTTCGTCTCGTTGAGCACCAATAGGTTTCAACTATTGAATCATTCAACAATCTCACCATTCACAGAACTTTCAATAACTCCTCCACCCGGTCGCAGAGCTCCCATTTGACCCCCAGATCTTCACGTCCCATGTGGCCGTAAGCCGCAAGTTGACGGTACTGCGGCTTGAGCAGGTCGAGGTCGCGGATGATGCTGGCGGGGCGCAGATCGAAGACCTTGGTGATGGCCTTTTCAAGGTCCCGATCAGGCTTCTTGCCGGTACCGAATGTGTCGACGTGGATGGAGACGGGAGCCGCAATGCCGATCGCGTAGGCCACCTGCACCTCACACTTGGATGCCAGCCCCGCTTTGACCACATGCTTGGCCACCCATCGCGCCGCGTAGGCCGCCGAGCGGTCCACCTTGCTGGGGTCCTTGCCCGAAAAAGCCCCGCCGCCGTGCCGGCTGTAGCCGCCGTAGGTATCCACGATGATCTTGCGGCCGGTGAGGCCGCAATCGCCCGGGGGGCCGCCGATCACGAAGCGGCCGGTGGGGTTGATATGATACTTCGTTTTGGCATCCAGATACTGGCCGCACACAGGCTCGATGACGTGCTTGCGGATGTCGCCGCAAATCTGTTCGTGCGGCACATCGTCGCGGTGCTGGGTGGAGAGGACGATGCAATCGACGCGCTCGGGTTTTCGATGGTCATTGTATTGGATGGTCACCTGGCTCTTGCCATCGGGACGCAGGTAGTTGAGTCCGTTCTTCTTGCGCACCTCCGATAACTTCTTGGTGAGACCATGGGCGAGCGCGACCGGCAGCGGCATCATCTCGGGCGTTTCATCGCACGCAAACCCGAACATCAATCCCTGGTCGCCTGCGCCCTGCTCTTTGCTCTGCGAGGTGGATTCGTCCACACCCAACGCGATATCCGCGCTCTGTTCGCCGATGCTCACGATCACTGCGCACGCCTTGTGGTCAAACCCGTATGCGGCATCGTTGTAGCCGATGTCTTTGATGGTCCTGCGCGCAATGCCGGCAATGTCGATGTATCCCTTGGTGCGCATCTCGCCGGCGACGATCACCAGGCCCGTCGTAGCCAGGCACTCACAGGCTACGTGAGAATGTGGATCCTGGCGCAACGCGTCATCCAGGATCGCATCGCTGATCTGGTCGCAGAGCTTATCGGGGTGTCCTTCGGTGACGGACTCAGAGGTAAAAAAATGCGGCATAAAGTGAGAGGGAAAGAGTTATTGGCACAAGTCACCCTGAGCACTGTCGAAGGGTGACGGACTCGGAAGTGAAGAAGTGGGACATAGGGGGGAGAAATGGTGAGAAGATAATTCGTATGTGGTATGTCGTATATCGTATGTCGGGAATGGATACGACATACCACATACCATATACGACATACGAAAGAACTCCTCCGCGCTGGGAAGAGAGTCGTGGAACTATCTTTCCCCTGGCGGGGCTGGATTTCCCACCGTCTCCGCCATGCGGAAGGTTGGGGAGCGTCTCAAACAGGCCAGTTCCCTCGACGCTGCTCTGGATAGACGATGGTGTGGGGATATCGTAAGCTTTTGCACTGAAGGAATGCAATAGATTCTATGGATTGCCCTGATTGGCAGGAGTAAGAAAGCTCCTGGCTACAAGCTCATCCATCTGGGAACGGTCACGTGACCAGCGGGTAGTATCTCCTGCGGATCGGATCGTCAGCCCAAGACGATTCATCCCTCTTATAAAAAGAAGTACCGCGGTTCCATGAATGAGGTTCCTCATATGCAAACAAATAGTATCGAGTGATTTGGCTGGAGCACCGTCCAGTAGGCCATGGGGTGCCCATTGTCGTAGCAATGCATGAACCTCTTCCGTCGAAAGCTGCGATTGCAAAGAGGGAAGCTCCAGCAAGAGTCGGCGACAGGGACTATATTCCTTGGAGAATTGTTCCAATAAAGCTTTGTAGAATGGCTGGAAGAGTTCCGACATGATCTTGCATCATACCATCCACTCCCCATACGCAAATGCAGCGAAGATTAAACGAGTAACGAGCCAATCCTTCGGCTTGGTCAGGACAGGCCATCCAATGAGGAACATGCTAGCCCTCCAACCCGCAATCAACCTATACTTACGCGCATGTTATCGACAACAGTCCCCTTCAGCTTCATTCTCTTCGGCGCATCGGGGCATTTGGCCAGGCAGAAGATTTATCCCGCCATCTACACGCTGGCGCTCAAGAAGCGGCTGCCGGAGCATTTTGCGGTGGTAGGCTACGCGCGCACGGCGATGGGCGACGGAGAATTCCGGGAACTCGTGAAAAACTCCATCAAGGCTCAGATGCTCGAGGTAAATGACAAGAAGGTGGAAGACTTCCTCACGCACGTGCACTACCAAGCCGGGCAGTACGACAAAGTGGGGGACTTTGCGGCGCTTGCCAAAAAACTCCAGGAGATCGAGCGGGGCTGGGGGCAGACGGTGCGGCTGGCGTACTTCTCCATCCCCCCGATGGTGTTCCCGGCGGTGGTGGAAAACATCTGCAAGGGCGGGGTGAAGCCCGAGGGCGGGCAGCTGCGTTGCATCGTGGAGAAGCCCGTGGGCAGCGATGCAGAGAGTTTTGAACAGGTGCGCGGGCAACTCGAACGCTGCTACCCCGATGATGACATCTACCTGCTGGACCACTACCTGGGCAAGGAGGCGGTGCGCAACATCTACTACCTGCGCTACGCCAACCCCATTTTGGAGCGGCTCTTCAAAAATTCCCTCATCCACCACGTGGAAGTGACGGCGCTCGAATCGGCGGGCATCGAGGGGCGGGCGGGGTACTTCGACTCCACGGGCACCTTCCGCGACATGTTCCAGAGCCACCTGCTCATGATGTCCTCGCTCCTCACGATGCATATCAAAGACAGCGACGACGGTGTGCGCGACAGCCGCCTCAATGCCATGAAGCAGCTCTACCTGCCGCCGGCCACCAGCCTCAACGAGATCGTGCTGCAGGGGCAGTACACGGGCGGCAGCATCGCAGGGGAGACGGTCGTGGGGTATGCCGAGGAAGAAGGCGTAGAGGAGAAACGGACGAACACCTACGCGGCGCTCAAACTCCAGAGCCGCGAATCGCGCTGGCAGGGGGTGCCGTTCTTCCTGCGCTCGGGCAAGAGGCTCGGCAAAAAAGAGACGCGCATATCGCTCCGGTTCCAGGAGCCCCACGGCGTGGGGCAGGGGAGCAGCCCCAACCGGCTCGACATCATCCTGCAGGGCGAGGCGGGCATGAGGATCTTCCTGCAAACCAAGCTCGGGGGGACGGAGCCCGCCTTCCGCCCGCTCATCCTCACGGATCCGCTCGTGTGCATGGGCGACTGCCTGCCGGAACACGGCTTACTGCTCCTCGAAGCGATTCACGGCAAACAGACGTGGTTTTTGAGCTTCGAGGAAGTGCGTACCGCCTGGCGACTGATTGATCCTGTCCAGGCGCATTTGAGCAATCCCGATACGGCGCTCCACCCTTACATTGCCGGCAGCGACGGTCCTGGCGAAGCGAAGGCCTGGATCGCCAGGGACGGCGCAGACTGGTATTAGCGCGGAAATCGAGAAGGTACAAAGGTTTGTATCTTCTTTGTTCGTCTCGCTATGCTGCAAAGGATGCAAGCCAGGCTGATCCACACCGCCTCCGACGGGGAATTCATCAAAGAAAGTCTGCGCGTGCTCGTCCCGCTCATCCAAGAACCGCTCGGCGCCAAGGGCAGCTGCATCGTGGGGCTCTCGGGCGGATCGACACCCAGGCCGGTCTACGAGGCGCTCGGCAACGTAGCCGACATCGACTGGCCGCAAGTATCGGTCTTCCTCACAGACGAGCGCTACGTGCCCGCCGACCATGCCGACAGTAACCAGAAACTCGTGCGCGAGACACTCCTGGCCCATGCGCCGATCGCGGCCGATCATTGCGTGTTCCCCACACTCGCCCGGCCGGTCGGCGAGTGCGTGGGCGATGAGGAGGCCCGGCTGCGCAAACTTTTCGTCCATGGCTTCCCGGACGTGATTGTCCGGGGGTTGGGTGAGGGCCGCCATCCGGCCTCGCTGTTCCCGCCCGTGCCCGACGCCGCTTTTGGCGAGGGGATCGCCATTCATACGGAGACTGACAAATTCGCGGTCCACGACCGCATCAGCGTCACCGTGAGAGTCCTCAAAGAAAGCGATCACCCCGTCTTCTTCCTCAAAGGCGACGGGAAGAAAGCGGTGTGGGAAAAGATGACGGCGAGCAAGGAGAAGGCGAAACGATGGCCCGCGAAGGCAATGGAGAAGGAGGTGACGGTGGTGGTGCAGTGGTGAAGCGTATGTGGTATATCGTATGTCGTGATGAGTTTTGATACGACATACCACATACCATATACGACATACGAATTCACTCCCAGCTGAGTTCTTTATAATGTTCCGCCACCTTCCCGTGGACGACACAGAGCAGATCGATGCGGTAGGCCCCGTCGTACTCATGCTGCGCCACCCACCGCCGGGCGGAGCGGCGCAATTTCACCCGCTTGCGCCAGGAAGCCGTGAGCTCTGGATGGAATCCCTCGCGGATGCCGGTGCGGGTCTTCACCTCGGCAAACACGAGGACGTTATCGGCGGGATCGAATGCGATAATGTCGATTTCGTCGGGGCCCAGGCGGACACCGGTCGCGGGCACCTCGTAGCCGGGCGCAAGCAGGTACGCGGCGGCAACATGCTCGCCGGCTTTGCCGAGCATCAAGTGGGCGGGTACGGATACCGGGGCGGCGGATGCATGAGGCATGTGACACATTGTACAAGATGCTTTAGACATGAAGAACGTGACGTGACGAAGAAGCAAGATACAAGACACAAGATGCAAACGTTTTGTTTCTTGCATCTTGTGTCTTCAGCCTTTCACAACAAAGGTGTTCTCTCGTCCACCCTTTCTTGATTGCACCATGATGGTGAACGAGCGTACACTCCTCCTTGTCACTTTTGGCTTCTAGACATCCTCTAATCCCATGCTCACCCAATTAACCTCCTTTGCGAATATCGGCCTCAAGAGCGAACGCATCACGGTCGAAGTCGGCTCCACCTCCGGCGAGGCGAAGTTCTTCATCGTGGGGCTGGGCGACACGGCGGTGCAGGAGAGCAAGCAACGGGTCTCGATGGCGCTGCGCCAGAGCGGCTACCGTTTTCCCACCGGCCGCGTGATCACCGTGAACCTGGCGCCGGCCGACATCCGCAAAGCCGGCCCGCGCTACGACCTGGCGATCGCTCTGGGCCTCATCATCGCCCATGATATGGCCGACATTCCGCCCGACCGTTTGGAGAGCGTTGCGTTCCTCGGCGAACTGGCGCTCGATGGGTCGCTGCGGCATGTGTCGGGCGTGCTGCCCGCGGCCATCGCGTGCGCCAAGCACGGCATCAAGACGCTCGTGGTGCCCTCGATGAACGGCCCGGAGGCGGCGCTCATTGCGGGAGTAGAGGTGATCGCGCCCACGAGCCTACGCGAACTCGTGCGCATCCTGGAGGGTGAGCTGATCGCCTTCCCGGTGATTCCGCCCGCAGCCGCACAGTCGTGCGCGCGGCATGACCTGATTGATTTTTCCGACATCCGCGGCCAGGACCACGCCAAACGCGCGCTCGAGATCGCCGCGGCGGGCGGGCATAACGTCTTGATGTCGGGCACGCCGGGGTCGGGCAAGACGCTGCTGGCCAAGGCATTTCGCGCCATCCTGCCGCCGCTCACGCGCGAGGAATCGATCGAAGTCACGCAAGTGTATTCGGTGGCCAACTTGCTCCCGAAGAACGCGCCGCTCATGCAGGAGCGGCCATTTCGCCTGATCCATCATACCGCAAGCGCCGTCTCGATCGTCGGCGGCGGCCAGATTCCGGGGCCGGGTGAAATCAGCCTCGCACACAGAGGCGTGCTCTTTCTCGATGAACTCGCCGAATTTCCGGCTCAGGTGCTCGAGGTGCTGCGCCAACCCCTGGAAGACCGGCAGATCACCATCACCCGAGCGCAGGGCAGCATCACCTTCCCGGCGGATTTCATCATGGTCGCCGCCATGAACCCGGCGAAATTCAGCGCCGGCGCCCCGCAGAAAATCGAGCGCCGCATCTCCGCGCCGCTGCTCGACCGCATCGACCTCATGATTGACGTGCAACCGGTGCCCATCGCCGACCTGCAGCGTAAGCCCAGCGCCAAAACCGCATCGACCGTCGAGATCGCCGCGCACGTGGAGCGTGCACGAGAGAGGCAGAGAGAACGGTTCTCGGGACTCCCGATCACGACCAATAAGGAGATGAACGTGAGGCAGATCGACGAGCTCTGCCCACTCGACGGGCCGTCGGAGAAGCTCCTCAAACAGGCCGTCGACCGGATGGGGCTCTCGGCCCGCAGTTACCACCGCACCATCAAGGTGGCGCGCACGATCGCCGATTTGGAAGGGGCCGGGAAGATCGCATCGGCGCATGTGGCCGAAGCCCTGCAGTACCGGCAGAATTTGCGAAGTTAAAGTTGGCGTGCACATGGAGTAGGAGTGGATGGGTGGATTTTTAACCGGGGGTTTAAACCCCCGGTTAAAAAAGTTTCTGTCCTATAATTTGACAGTAGAATTTTTTCATTGCACGATATCCACGATTTTTTCCACCTCCACCCCATGCGACGTCTCTCCGTTCTATTTGCCGCCATCACCATACTGGTAGCCCTGCCCGCATTTGCATTTGCGTTCTTCAGCAGACCCAGCGACCTCATGACACTCAGCAAATTCAACGGGCAGCCGATGGATTTTTCGGGAGAACTGCACGCGAGCTATCAGGATACCTTCGCGTCGCTGTGGTTCAGCGGATCGTCGCAGGGGAAGACCCTCGACACCGCCAAAACATCCCTCAAGGTAACGGTGGACGTGAAGTCGGGCGCCGACACGGTGCGCGCCAAGGTGCAGGTTCGCCTGTCGGACCGCAAGCTCTACGTCTTTGTGGAAAGCATCGCGGGGAACCTGTCGCACGATCTGCCCGAGGAGGCAGCGCAGGTGGTCGGCAAGAAGTGGCTGATGGTCACGCTCCCCCCGGAGGAGGCGTCGAGTCCCGTCACAGGCGGACTCACCGAGGCGCAAGTGAAGGATCTGATCGGCAGGCTGCTGGATGCGGCGCTGTCGCTCAAGCGGATGACATCGCAAAACCAGGTGACGTACTCGCTCTCGCTCCAACCCAATGCCGCCGACAACATCTGGCAGGCCGTGCAGTCATTCGCCCAAAGCCACAGCGTGAGCCAGGCCGAGATGCCAAGCCTGGACGATCTGGCGAAACTGCGTGAGGCGCTCACGCACGTCAATCTGCACGTGAAAGTGCAGACCGACGCGCAGGATAACTTCCTCTCCTCCAAGTACTACCTGAGCGTGGATGACCAGGGCTACTCGCTTGTTATGCAGGGCATAAGCAAGGCGCGATTGACCCCCGTGACGGTCGAGGTTCCCCACAACGTGATGGATTTGGATGAGCGACTGCAGCCCTACGAAACGATGCCATCATCCGGTTCGTCTGAATTCCCGGCGATGATGTCCTCATCCTCCGCGCCGGCATGGATGACGGAGCAATCGTCTGCCGGGGGCTACCTGCAGACCTGTCCAGGAGACACGCCCTCAGAGCAACTCTCCAATGCCCGCAGCGGCCTGTGCCAGACGACGCGCATGCGCCCGCCACGCTCGAGATGACGAAATATTGAAGATAAGCGTTCAGCGATCAGCCTCCAGCGACCAGTAAAAAAACTGCTGATAGCTGACGGCTGATAGCTCATCCGTTTTACAGTTGAAGACGCAAACGTCTGTATTTTGTTTCTTTCTTGTATCTTCGTCCGTGAGTTCTTTGTTATAGCCTCGCCATTCGCTATCCTTCCCCCGATGCACTTTGCAGACCTGCTCACCGCGCGCGTACGCTTCACGTCGCCCGTCTGCGTGGGACTCGACCCGCAATTGGAGAAACTGCCGGAAGGAATCGCCAAGGACGCCGACGGCGTGGCGGAATTTTGCCAAGGGATCGTTGATGCGGTGCAGGGCATCGCAGCCTGCGTGAAGCCCAACCTCGCCTTCTTTGAGGTGCTCGGCTGGGAAGGCATGAAGGTTTTCTGGGAAGTTTGCCGCTACGCCAAGGAGCGGGGATTACTGGTGATCGCCGACGGCAAGCGCGGCGACATCGGCTCCACGTGCGAGGCGTATGCGGAGGCGTACTTGTACGAAGGAAGTCCTGTCGATGCCCTCACGGTGAACCCGTACCTCGGCAGCGACGGCGTCAAGCCGTTCATCGAATGCTGCGTCAGGAACGACAAGGGTGTATTCGTCCTCGTGAAGACGAGCAACCAGAGTTCGGGCGAACTGCAGGATTTGCCGGTAGGGGACGAGGCCGTCCACGAACACCTGGCGCAGCTGGTGGAGAGCTGGGGGGCGCAGCACCTGGGCCCGCAGACCAACCTCTCGTGCGTCGGCGCCGTGGTGGGCGCCACCTATCCCGAAGAGATGAAGTACCTGCGCACCCTCATGCCGCACATTCCCTTCCTGATCCCGGGCTACGGCGCACAAGGGGGAATCGCCACCGACGTGAAGCACGGCTTTGTTCCCGACGGCACGGGCGCCATCGTCAACTCCGCCCGCGACATCATCTATGCGGGCAGCGGCAAAGACTGGAAGGAGGCGGCGGGGAAGGCCGCGGAGCGCATGGCGGAGGAACTGCAAAAAGTTCTCCACTGAGGAAAGAATAATAGAGTAATAGGACAATCTATTACCCTACTACTCTATTATTCTAATATTCTTGCTCTGTTCGGGCTTTATTTCCACATAGTCCCCCGCGCAACCGGCGAAGGCAGTTCCGTCCATACGAAGTGCCCCGTGCCGTCCGTCCACTGGATGGCGCCGCTTTGGCCGACCGACCCCGCCTGGTTGAGGCTCAATTGGAGGAAGGGACTGCTGGCGCCGCTATCCACCGACACATCGCCGAAGAGCCGAAGCGTCCTGGGGCCGGTGAGGGTGCCGAGTTCGTCGGGGATGGCGATGCAGCTCACGAGTGTGTCGCTCACCGCGCACGGGTTGTAATCGTCCTGCACGCTCACCCGGTAGCTG
>CAZAUW010000001.1:0-15811 GCA_964488295.1 uncultured Candidatus Peribacteria bacterium | reverse complement strand
CACCGCGCACGGGATCCGCGTGGAGGTGTCGGGGCCGCCCAGCTGCCAGTTGGACACGTGCACCGAGGACGCCGCGCTGATTTGGAAATCCAGGTGCTCCACTTTGAGCGTGGCCCCCTGCACGGCGCTGCCGGCGATGGTGAAGGCGGCCAGCAGCTGGGACGAGCCCACGGGCAGGGCGTCGCTCCCTGCAAGAGCGTTTGCCGCGCTCACGATCCTGCCCTGCGCCGTCTGATGCTGCGGAAAGGTAAACTCGTTGGGCGGGCTGGAGAATGAGGTCTGGCTGTAGTCGCCCTGCACGGTCAGCTTGAAGGTATTCACCTGCGCCAGCTGATCGGCTTCGCCGCCCGCGTTGCGGCCTTTGAGCCTCACGAGGAGGCCGAGGATCTGCTGCGTGCCCTTGGCGATGTGGTACGCGCCCGACCCGCTCACACCGAAGGTCCCCCGCCATGTTTTGTCGGTATTGTCGTAGATATGGTCGAGGGCCAGTTGACCGATCTGCTTGCCGGTGGAATCGATGAGGAACATCGCGTCGAAGGAGTCCACTTTCTGCTTCATCGTCACCTGCGCCGCCTGCACCGTCACCGGTTCCTGAGCGGCGTAGAACGCGGCGCTGGCGATCGGGTTGCTCGTGGAGCCGAGTACCAAAAACTGGCTCTGGGCCGGGAATCCGGCAGCCGCCTGGGACGAGGATGAACTGGAGGAGACGGAGGCGGACGAGGAGGAAAGCGAAGAACTGGAGGAAACCGACGAAAGCGAGGAGGCGGAAGCGTTGCTGGAGCTCACGCTGGAACTCACCGAGGACGAACTGCTCGGGAGCGTCTGGCCGCGCTCGAAGGCGCGGTAAGCCGCCAGGTCGCCCTCATGTTCGGCGACGAACGCCGCCGTGAGCCGCGCCATCTGGCCGCGCGTGAGGGAGGAGCCTTCGCTGAGCGAAACCGGCAGAAGCGTTTTGTGGTCAGATGCAGCGCGTACGTAGGGGGTATACCACAGGTCGCCGGGCTGCTTCATGAGCTCGTAGCCGAAGATGGAGCCGAGGATTTTGAGCGCCTCGGCATAATTCACCGGCCGCTCGGGGTGGAAGAGTCCATCGGGATTGCCGCCAATCGCCCCCTGGGTCTTCTCGAAACACACGGATGCCGAGAACCAGTCGGCCTTGCGGACGTCTGGGAAACAATTGGCGCTACTGTCGGCGAAGGTCTTCACGCCGGAGGCCAAAAACGCGATCTGCACGAATTCCGCACGGTTGAGCAGCCTCCCCGTTGCAAATGTCCCATCCGGGTTTCCCTTCACCACTCCTCTGCCGGTCAAGTAGCTGATCGCCGCCGACTCGGCCCTGGAGAACGGCGCATCTTTATACTGGTTGCTGCGGTCGGTGTAGTCGAACGCGAAGACGGCCAGTGGAAACAGCAGGAGCAGGAGGGAGGGGAGGGTTTTGCGCATAGCAAGACTATAACGAGTGTTTTTGCCGATTGTTACTGCGCAGAGAGGATTTCTATGGTTTTCTTTCGTTCGGTAAGATGAGTTAACGGGTTATGATTGCTCATCATCTGACAGCCCAACCTGCATGTACGATGCTACAATTCGAATAATGTTTGCAATCTCAGCATTGCATCCTTGAAATACTATTTTATCAAGAACATCGGGGCCGTATTTGCGCATTGGATCACTGATGAGCGCATGGACGAATGATTGCGTGGCTCCTTCAACCCCCGTGAAATCTAAAATTACTTCTTCATTCCTCTCAAGAGCAGGAAGAATAGCCTTTTCCCTGATCGCCATGGCAACATCTTTATTCCCCGCAAATATGCCTAATTTGTCGAAAACTCTGATCTTCATACAAAGCGAGGCTGTTTGAACTGTAATTTACGCTGCTGTTTTCGTTCCCTTACCGCCTCATCCAAAATATTTTTCAAAAAACCTAAGAGTGTTTGAAATTGTAGAGTTTGATTCAGGGTAATATCGATTCCAACCGCAGTTCCTTTCCAGTATGGCAAGTTTGTAATCGTTGAATGTCTATCAAGGAATGGATTAGCCGGGATCAGCATTCGATCTTTCTGTTTTGGAAGCAATTTATATGCCGAATCACCACTATAGATCCAAAAATAGTCTTCGTTAACTCTTGCGATTGATTTTGTAAAGAAAAGACCCGCCCCTGCATTTTGTGCCGTTCCTGTAGGCCGGGTTGTTGTACCTGTTATGCCTGGTCTCAATGCCAACCCAATGGCTTCCAAATGAGTTTCAGCCTTATGGGCTCTTCTAATGGTTGTCCTAATACCTAGACCGTAATCCGAAATTCCTACTCTTATCTTATTTTTATCAGGATAATATTGAGCGCAGATAACACCTCCGTATTCCGACTCTGCGTGTTCAATCACATTTCTTGCAATCTCATAGATAATATACATGATTGTTTTTGCCTGTTCTGGGTCACCAGACAGATGAAGCATAGGAACGATATTTTTTACTGCTTCTTCTAATTCATTTTCAACACGAACAACTGAGATAGGAACAAACCTTCCTGCTGGCTCATGCTCTTGCATTTTTATCCCGGAAGAAATTCGCAATGTTTTGAAAAGTCCCATTCTTTCAAAGTAATGCCTTGTTTTTGCTTCGATATTGATAGAAATATTCTCCGGACGAACGGTGAGACCGAGCGATGCAACCATACTTAGTACAACTGGATGAACAAACGCCCATTTACGATGTGATGTAATTTCGAGCTTGTCTGGCTCTGACAAATCAAGTCGATTGAGAAAGGGGCCGAGATTAACTAGGAATGCCCCGTTTGGTAGATAAACCTTCACGATCAGCATTCTACCCCGGGAAACTAATAAAATCCATTTCCCGGGGTAAAGTTTAATATAATGAACTTTAAGACTCTTTTAGAAGTCAAAACAAGATCAATGAGCCAAGCTCATCACCGGCGCGTACTGCCCGAGCAACTCCCGCTTCCACCAGCCTTTCTCTCCCAAACGAGTGAACTCGTAGCGGTACAGGAGCGAGCGGACGTAGCGCGGGGGATGGACGGGGAACGGATTAGTCCGCAGTAGCGCAAGCACATCGGGGGAACCCTGGAGCAGGCGAAGGAGGAACTGCTGGAACCACGGTTCGGTTTGGAAATTTCCCAGGGCCGCAAACCACATCTGCCACTCAAGGCGCGGCTGGTGGGGCTCCACGAACGGCGGCGCCTCATTCACGTCGCCCGGCTTCCAGCGAAACAGATACTCCTTCCAGGTTTTCCCGTCGTCGCTGCCTTCCACGGCAACCTCCGGGCGCTCGGTCGTCATCACGCGGAAGAGCCCGTAGCTGTTGACCGTGCGAAACGGCTGCAGCGCGAGTTCGAGTGAATCGAGACCGGGGATGCTGACCCTTTCGAAGAGCGTTTCGACCATTTGGTTGGCGCCGATGAGCACGATCGGGACCGCGACGATGACAATCAGGACGCTATACCACGGCGCGAGCGGCGGGGCTGTGGCCCCGGCACCGATCCATGCCAGGAATGACTGCGGAAAAACTTTGCCCCAATACGCATCCGGGATGAGCGGGAAACAGAGGGCGATGCTGAGCAGGTTGAAGAAGTTGTAGTTGCCGGTGGCCATGATGAGCAGTTGCAGGAGCACGAGGCCGGCGCAAGCGACCAGGCGCAGCGCGGGGTTGACGACGATGAGGAAGGGGAGAACCAACTCGACTCCGAACATGAAGAGCACGCTAAGCCTCCCAAACCAATCGGGAAGCTGGTGCATGTACCACGCGGTCCAGGTGGGGAGCGGCTGCGTGAAGTAGTGGTAACGCATCGCCGTGAGGTTCCACCAGTGCGGGTCGCCGCTCGTGAGCTTCACCACGCCCGACTCAAACATCAGACGGAAGAGCAGCCACCAGAGGAGGAAGAGGACGAGAGGCGACACGGCGGTCTGGAAGCGCGGCAGCACACCGAGCGGCGAAAAGAATATGCAGAGGAACCCGGCTTCGAGGAGCAGGATATCCCACTGGAAGCTCATAAAATCCTGCCCCACCACCGTGAGCGACAGGTAGAGCAGCCACAGGATGGCAAAGTTGACCGTCGGGGCGACACCGAAGATTACAAGGAGCGAGCAGAGCGCGCCCAATGCGCAGACGACATGCAACGCAATGTCGCTGCTCGTGATCCATAACACCGTCGGCACCAGGCGGAAGCGGTCAACGCCGAAGTGCGATCCGACCGCGGAGAGAAAATCTTTGGCGGGCAGAATCCCCTGGCTTCCGATGAGCCCTTTGATCTGCACCCACAGCGACAGGAACGCGATCAGGTAGATGACGCCCATCGCGCGCAGAAACAGCCAGCGCGCGACGACGTACGTCTCGCCCGACACACCCGCCCCGCTCACCCAGGAAAGGAAACCGGATAGAGAGGACATGCGGGAACTCTATCACACGAACCAGATCCTCTATCGTATGTGGTATATGATATGTCGTATAGTTTTTGTTCCCGACATACCTTGCCAATGAAGAAAAACGGAGATCATCGCCGGCGTGGCCTTCTTTCCGCCATCGGCCCCGGGATCATCACCGGCGCATCCGACGACGACCCCAGCGGCATCGCCACCTATTCGCAGGTGGGCGCGCAATTTGGCACGGGCATGCTCTGGACGGCGCTCTTCAGCATTCCCCTCATGGCCGCCATCCAGCAGATTTCGGCGCGCATCGGGTGCGTGACCGGCCACGGGATCGCGGGCAACGTGCGGCGCTACGGCAAGCCCTGGCTGCTCTACGGGGTCGTGACCCTCCTCCTGATCGCGAACATCCTGAATCTGGGGGCCGACTTGGCGGCGATGGGGACGGCGGTGCAACTGCTCATCGGCGGGCAGAGCATCTTCTATGTGTTCGTGCTGGGGTTCCTCTCGCTGCTGCTCGAAATCGTCCTGCCCTACTCGCAGTACGTCAAAATCCTCCAGTGGCTCACCTTCGCGCTCTTCGCCTACGTCGGGACGGTGTTTGTGGTGCGCATCCCCTGGCACGTCGTGCTGCGCGACACGTTGGTCCCTTCGGTAACCTTCTCCAAGGAATACCTCACGTCGTTCATCGCCGTGATGGGCACCACCATCAGCCCGTACTTGTTTTTCTGGCAGGCGTCGGAGGAGGTGGAGGAGGAAGAAAAACGCGGCAGGAAGCCGCTCCTTGAGCGCGCCTATGGGGCGAAGAAGGAACTGCGCCGTATCCGCCTCGATACCTGGATCGGGATGGGATTCTCCAACCTCATCACGTTCTTCATCATCCTCACGACCGCGGTGACGCTCCATGCAGGCGGCGTCACGCAGATCGCCTCGGCCGACCAGGCGGCGCAGG
The DNA here is from genome assembly GCA_964488295.1 of uncultured Candidatus Peribacteria bacterium. GTDB lineage: Bacteria > Patescibacteriota > Gracilibacteria > Peribacterales > Peribacteraceae > CAZAUW01. The sequence continues at coordinate 10,486 of CAZAUW010000001.1, read as the reverse complement.
CGCTCCTGCCGATTGCCGGGCGCTTCGCGTTTGCGCTCTTCGCCTGCGGCATCATCGGCACGGGGATGCTGGCGGTGCCGGTGCTGGCGGGCTCGGCCGCCTACGCGTGCGGCGAGGCGATAGGGTGGCCGGTGGGGCTGGAGCGCAAGGCCTACCAGGCCAAGGGCTTCTACGCCATCATGGCGATCGCCGTCATCTTCGGCATCCTCTTTAACTTCCTCCGCTTCGATCCGATCCGGTCTCTCTTCTGGGTGGCGGTCATCAACGGCATCGTCGCGGTGCCATTGATGACTGTGATGATGATGCTCTCGTCAAAGAAAAGCATCATGGGCAGGTTCACCCTGCCCCGGTCGCTTCGCATCGGCGGGTGGGTCACCACGGCGGTGATGGCGGTGGCGGTTGGAGCGATGGGCGTAACGTCTGTATGGTGAAAATATGGAAATTGCAAACTCATGGAAACTCCTTGATCCACAGTGGAATGAATGTGTGTTCGATGAAGCTGACTGTACGGGTATCCGCTTTGATTGCCGTGATGTCGAGGTCGGATGCGGAGGTTGCCACATGGACGCACCACTCGCGCCAGTCCGGCGGGCCACTGGCACCCGCGCCTCCGTACGCCAGCCACGTGTAGCCGACCATCTTCCCTTGGTTTTGGAATGGTGAAGGGCGAAAGACCGGAGGGATGGGTGTGCCGGCCTGCATGGCCGCTTGGGCATCGGCGTAGCGTTTATCGCACACATCAGACACCATCGGATGCACCGTGAAGAAATTGTGGTCCAGGTACGGATCGTCGATGCGGCTGTAGACCGAAGGCAGGGCAAACCAGACAAAGCCGCTGCGCTCGCCTGCGGCGCTCCACCCATCGGGCAGTTGCAGCGAGGAGAGGCGGTGGTTCACATCCATCGTGGCCTCCTGGGAAGAAGAAGAGGAAGAGGGCACGGCAGACATCGGCGTGCCCGTGGTGGTTGGCGGTACTCGGGCGCAAGCGGCCAACAGGAGCACACTGGTGATGGCACAGGGGATGACGATCTTCATGCGCCCCAGCATACTACAGCGGTACCTGAGCATGCCATCTGGCGCGAAACGCGCGGCCACGACCACATCGTGCCGCTGCCGTAGGCCAGAAGGTTTGTTACCTGTGATGTAATACGGCCTGCATCTTCAAGTCACCCTTTTCGCCGGTACCTGCGGTTGTCCATACGAGAGTGAGGGTCCCGCCGTCCGTGGAAATAGTTCCTTCGTATGAACCTTCATTCACAAAAGACGCATCGGGCTTGTTGTTCTCAAAAATGCTTACCTTGAGCGTCTTCACATCAATTTTCCCCCGCACCTGAATATGCTCAGAACCAGGATAGGGATGGGTGTACACGTTGGTACCTCCGAACACCATTAAACCAGCCGCCTCGTGGACTCTCCTCAACATGAGAGTGACATACTGGGGTGGATTGGCGGGGCCCCTCCACGAAAAAATACCCTTGAAGATGCGAGGCAGTGTTTCTGCGCTGATCTGTTCAGGCAAAGAACTGCCCAGCCGTGGTTGGAGGGTCATCGCAGATAAACTGACCGGGAACAACAGCGAGAGGGCAATGAATGTCGCACTGAGCGATCGACGCATGATGCGAATGTAGCCAGTGGCCTACGAGAAGGCAAGTAGGACTTGCCTGCCTGTAGGGACACCGTGAAAGGAAAAGATGGTTCACGAAAGAGTAACTGTTAGGGTTTGTCTTTCACACCTCATGGTGACCCCGGCGGGAATTGAACCTGCATTTACCCCTTAGGAGAGGGTCGTTCTATCCATTGAACTACGGGGTCAATCGACCTTTGCATGGCATGGCAAAGAGTAGACAGTCAAAGCCTACAAGCTACCCTTCGACAGTGCCACCATCCTTGGCATGAGGTTTTCTCAGTTCATGAAGAGCGCAGTGACTCAGGGCAGGCTCAGCTACAAGCTACTTCCCCAGCACCACCACTTCGCGCCCTTCCGCCGGCAACGACCCCTTCAGCTTGAATTCGCTCACGGTTTCCCGGGGGCTCGTCACTTTCTGCACCGCCCCCAGTTCGCCCTTGGTGCCGCCGGGCAGGATCATCAGGATGCGCGGGTCGAATTCGTCCACCAGCTTCTGCACCAGCTTCACGTCACCGGCCGGGAGCGCAAGGACATCGATGTCGCCCACCATTTCCAACTGCTGATCGGTCCAGTCCTTGAGCGGCTGCGAGAGGAACGCCATGCGCACACCCTCCGACTCCACCACCAACGCGCCCTGCTGGCCTCCGTCGTGCCCGATGATTTTGATGCACACCCCGCCCTCTTTATATTCGCCGTGCCAGGACACAACACCCGGCTTGGATTGCTCCTCGGGCGTAGAGAGAATCACAATGGCCGTTTTGATGTCGCTCTTCTCAGGCTTTTCGGGAAACACCGTGAGCGCCTTGCCGGCACCCGCCACACGGAAAGAGGAAGGGGAGAGGGAAGTGAAGGTTAACATTGGGATGATTTTATAATAGAAAAGGGGGCAGAGCTAGACGTGATGAGAACATGGTTGAATGGTGGGATGGCTGAATGGTTTGCATGCAAGTAGCAAGATAGCCAGCATTTCATCGTTCGCCTGCGCAACCATTCAACCATCTAGCCATTCAGCCATTCTCCCCACTACTTTTCCATTCTCTCAATACGCGCACCGAGGCTCCGTAACTTCTCATCCAACCGGTCGTACCCGCGCTCGATGTAGCGCACGTCGGTGACGGTGGTTTCGCCCTCGGCGCAGAGGCCCGCGAGCACCATCGCGGCGCCCGCGCGCACGTCGTTGCTGGCGACGACCCGGCCGCGCAGCGGGGTGGGGCCGATGATGAGCGCCTGGTGGGCGTTGAGCACTTCGATGTGCGCGCCCATTTTCTCCAGCTCGTAGAGGTAGGCCAGCCGCCCTTCGTAGAGGCGCTCGAACATGCGGCTCACGCCCTTGGCTTGCGTCATGGCCACCCCCATCGGCGCCTGGAGGTCGCTGGGGAATCCCGGGAAGATGTTGGTGCGGATGCTCATGGATTTGAGGGACGAGAGCTCGCCATCGATGAAGAGCGCGCCTTCCTCGGGATCGTACTTCCACACCACCCCGAAGCGCCGCAGCGCATCGAGGAACGAGAGCAGCTGTTCGCGGTCGATGCCGTGCACGCGCACTTTGCCGCGCGTGATGAGGGCGGCGAGGATCAGGGAACCGGCCTCCAGGTAATCGGCGGTGACCGTGTGTTCCACGCCCTGCAGCGAGGGCTTCCCCTGGACATAGACGACGTGCGACCCAACGCCCTCCACTTGGGCGCCCATCTTCATCACAAACCTTTCGACTTCCTGCACGTGCGGCTCGGCGGCGGCCAGGTCGATGCGCGTCGTGCCGGGGAGGATGGAGGCGGCAAGCACGACGTTCTCGGTGGCGGTGACGGAAAACTCGGGGAGGATCACATGCCCGGGCTGCAGGCGTCCTTGCAGGTGCAGGACATCCTGGGTGCTCATGTCCTCGGCGCCCATCTGGACGAACGCCTCGATGTGCGCGGCCACGGGCCGCTTGCCGATCACGTCGCCGCCGGGGTAGGGCATCTCGGCCACTCCGAAACGCGCAAGCAACGGGCCGAGGAACAGGATGGAACCGCGGATGGGCGCGACGAGTTCGAGTGGCAGCGGCTGGCTGCGGGCGCGCTCGGCGCGGATGCGCACGGTGCCGTTCTCAAAACTCGTGTCGGCTCCCAGAAAGTCGAGGATCTTCAGCATCATCTCGGTGTCGCGCAGCCGTGGGACGTTACGGAGCACCGTCTCGCCCTGGGTAAGGAGGCTGCCGGCAATGAGGGGCAGCGCCGCGTTCTTCGATCCCCCCACGCGCACATCGCCAACAAGCGGCACGCCGCCACGGACACGGTAGGTAATGTCCATAGGCTTGGACTATAGCAGAAATGGGGGATTTGACTATTGGAAATCTTCTTTTCAGATAGCTTTCAGCCTTCAGCAGTCAGCCCGTAGCACACGAGCGACTGATGGCTGGTGGCCTGTCCTGAGTGAAGTCGAAGGGCTGGTAGCTGGAAGCTGACAGCTCATCTGCTTGTCTTTTTCATGAGCATGTCCACGAGGAGGAGAACGACCCCGATCGTGATGCAACTATCGGCGATGTTGAAGACGGGAAATGTGCCCACCTGGATGAAGTCAGTGACGAGCCCGTCGGCGACGCGGTCGAGGATATTGGCCAGCGCCCCGCCGATGATGAGCCCGAAGGCGACGGACGCGATGCGGCTGTGGCGGCCCTGCAGCGCAAGGAACACGATGAGCAGGAGGGCCACAGTGATGAGCGGCGTCTGCAGGCCGGAGGGGAGCATGATGCTGAACGCGATGCCCGGGTTGAGTGACCGGTCGAGCCCCGCGAAAGAACCGAATACGGCGATGCGATGCGTGAGGAAGTGGTCGGCCAAAAACTTGCCGACGACGCTCAGACAGAAAGCGACGGCGGTCGAGAGCCAGAGGAGAGACATGCAGCGAGGATACTGGAGTGCGCAGTAAAAGGAAGCTGACGATCCTTTCCCGTTGGCTTGTTGGCTCGCCTGTCCTGAGTCAAATCGAAGGGTTGCTCGTTGGCAAATAATCGAGCCACGAGGAACGAGTCAACGAGGGACAAGTCGGGGATTTTTCTGGCCGCAACCCGCGTGCATCCTTATACTCCTCCGGTGTTCCGACGCATTGATTTCCTGCTCCTGGGCGTCGTTATCGGGTTGACGCTCTTCGGCCTTGCGATGATCGCCAGCGTGAGCGTGTTCGAGAGCTACCAGCTCACGCTGCGCCTTACGGGCGCAGGCAGCAACTCCTTCTACTTGTGGCGCACGTTCCTCCACGTGGCGATGGGCTTCACGGCGATGACCATCGCCATCGTGATCCCCTACCACTTTTGGGAGAAGTACGCGCGCCATCTGTTCTTCCTCTCGCTCGTGCCGCTCGTACTCGTGCTCATCCCACGCTTCAACGCCGGATGGGGGACTTCCAGCAGCTGGATCCGCATCGGGTTCTTCTCGCTGCAGCCCTCCGAGATCCTCAAGCTCACCTTCATCTTCTACCTGGCCGTATGGCTGCAGAAGCGCGAGCAGCTCATCGCGACGTTCAAGGAAGGCTTCGTGCCGTTCGTCACCCTGCTGCTCATCTCCACATTCCTGGTGGCGATCGAGCCGGATTTGGGGGGGTTTTTGGTGCTCTCGGTGATCGCGGCAGCCATGTTCTTCATCGCCGGCGGGCGCCTCACGCACCTGCTGGCGGGCGGCGCGGCGGCGTCCGTCTTCGGGCTGCCCATCATCCTCGCAAAAAAGTACATCCAGGCGCGCTTCCTCGCCTTCCTCAGTATCCTCTTCCACCCGCAGAGCACGAAGATCTGCGAAGGGGACGGCTACCAGATCTGCCAGGCACTGATTTCGGTCGGCAGCGGAAGGATGTTCGGGGTGGGGTACGGCAAGTCGATCCAGAAATTCGGCTACCTGCCCGAGGTGCAGGGCGACATGATCTTCTCGGTAATGGCCGAGGAGCTGGGCTTCTTCCGGCTGCTCATCATTCTCGCCATGTACGCCATCCTCGTCTACCGCGGCTTCCGCATCGCCGAAAACGCGCCCGACCGCTTCGGGTTCCTGGTCGCCTCGGGCATCACCGTGTGGATCGCGACGCAGGCGCTCATCAATATCACCGTCAATATCGGCATCTTCCCGCTTACGGGATTGACGCTGCCTTTCATCAGCTACGGCGGGTCTTCCCTGCTCGCCCTCCTCACTGGCGTTGGCATACTGCTCAACATTTCCGCGCACTCCACGGAGGAAGCGCACCTGGCGCGGCGTACGCAGCAAAAGAGGAAGACGCGGTGGGCGCTCAGAAATGCGTGAGCAGTGTTTCAGAGTTACAACGGTTCAATTTTTCGTAGGGGCGTGTCGCGACACGCCCCTACGAAAAACAGGCTCATGACTTATGACCTTCGCTGAACCGCTTCTCCCCAGTATGGGAGGAATCCAGTATTCTCTGGGTATGCGCATCCTGTTCGTCGGCGGCGGTTCCATCGGGCACGTGGCGCCCTGCGTGGCGGTGTGGAGAGCGCTCGAAAAACTATCGCCGCATGCCCAGGCGCATTTCGTCTGTTCGAACCGGCCGGAGGAAGCGGATTTTCTGCGCAAAGAAGGGTTGGAATGGACGGCGCTCGGCGAGCGCAACCAATCGTGGCGCCACCCTTTGAGGTTGCTACGGGCATACAACAAAGCCGCGGCTCTGCTCGACACGTGGAAACCGGACGCGGTGTTTTCCAAGGGCGGATCGCTGAGTATTCCCGTGGCATACGCCGCGCGGCGGCGCGAGATCCCGATCGTCCTCCACGAATCCGACGCGGTGATGGGGAAGGCAAACAGGATGATCGCGCGGTGGGCGAGCGTTGTGTGCACGGGTTTCCCCCCCTCCCCTTCGCCCCTCCCCCAGCGGGGGAGGGGTTGGGGGAGAGGGGAAGTGTGCACTGGCAACCCCGTCCGCCCCGACATCACGCAAGGTTCACGAACTGAAGGATTGAGGATCACGGGGTTTTCCGGCAACCGCCCGGTCCTCCTGGTGCTTGGCGGCAGCCAGGGCGCGCAGGCGATCAACGATGTGGTCGGGGCGCTGCTCCCGGATCTCCTCAAGACCGTGGATGTTGCGCATCTGACAGGCAGAGGGAAGGGGAAGGAGACGCGCATGGCGGGGTACTGGCACAGGGAATTCGCCCACGAGGAGCTCCCGCACCTCTACGCCATTGCCGATCTTGCACTCAGCCGGAGCGGCGGGGGGGCGATCAGCGAGCTGGCGGAGAGCGGCATCCCCGCGATCCTCGTCCCGCTGCGGGGCGTGGCGCACGACCATCAGCAGGCAAACGCGCAGGCGGCGGCTCGCGGAGGAGGATGCATCGTGATGCAGCAGGAACACCTGCACGGGTCACTGCTCGCGGCAGTGCATGAGCTGGCAGGCGACCAAGCGCGGCGCGCAACAATGTCGGCGCACATGCGGTCAATGGTGAAGGTTGATGCGGCAAAGGGGATCGCGAGGGAGCTGCTGAAGATGCGAGGTACAGACAACGTATGACGAAGGGTTGCCGTCGTCTTGCATCCCCACCCCTTGAGTACAAACCTTGTCCTTCCTGCTTGCGCATCCGATTCGGCCTGAGTAAGGTGGTTTCCGTTATGCGCAAAATCCGCATGTCCAGGTGGTATGTCGCCATCATTCCGCTCTTCGCCCTCGCCTTCCTCCTCGTGAGCTGCAGCAATGCAAGTAACACCTCGTCCGGTTCCAATACCTCGAGTGCCGCTGCCACTCAAACCGCCTCCATGCCAACCGCCACCCCCAAAGCCGACGAGCTTGCGGCGGCGCGCGCAAGTTTTAAGGGCACCCTCCTTGCAGGCAAGCACACGGTGATTCTCCACACCTCCAAGGGTGATATCACTTTCCAACTGGACGCCGGCGCCGCCCCCAAGACCGTCACGAATTTCCTCACGCTCGCCCAGGCGAAGTACTACGACAACCTCACCTTCCACCGCGTGATCAACAAGTTCATGATCCAGGGCGGCGACCCGAGCGGCAACGGCACGGGCGGCGAGAGCATCTTCGGGCCGAGCTTCGAAGACGAGATCAACGCCGACAGCTACGGCCTCCAGAAGATCAAGGTGAGGGATGTCGCGCAAGGCCAGCAGATCCCGCCGGGGATGCAAGACATGTCGTTGAAAGACGTCTACGCGCAGCAGGGCATGCACTTCAATTCCGCACTCAAGTCCATCCCCTTCAAGCGCGGCGTCATCGCCATGGCAAACCGCGGGCCCGACACGAACGGAAGTCAGTTCTTCATCCTGCAGAATGAAGCGACTGCCAAGGACCTGATGGGCAAGTACACGGTCTTCGGCAAAGTGACAGCGGGCATGAACGTGGTGGATGCCATCGCCGCCACGCCAACGGGCCAAAATGACATGCCGACGACGCCCGTCACATTCACGGTGGAAGTGAAGAGTTGAGGCGTATGTGGTATGTGGTATTTCGTATGTCGTATGCGGAAAAGTGAGTGATACGACACACCACATACGATATACGATATACAAAATAGGTGTCATACTACGAGTGTGAGAACGAGATTTCCGCCATCACCCACGGGCTTTCTTCACGTCGGCGGACTCAGGACGGCGCTGTATAATTACCTGCTTGCGCGCCAGACGAATGGGAAGTTTTTGCTGCGGATTGAGGATACGGACCAGGAACGGGGCGTGCCGGGCGCGGTGGAGAATATTTTAGAGTCGCTCCACTGGGCGGGGCTGGATCCCAATGAAGGGGTGGTGCTGGAACGAGGCACAGTGGCGCAAACGGGCGCACATGGGCCGTACTTCCAGTCGCAGCGGTTGGACCTGTACCGGAAATACGCGCAAGAGTTGATCGGGAAGGAGCATGCGTACTACTGCTTCTGCACGCCCTCGAGACTGGAGGAAATGCGCAGATCACAGGAAGCCCGCAAGCAAGCCCCGATGTACGACCGGCACTGCCTGTCGCTCCCGGCCGATGAGGTGAAAAAAAAACTCGCCGACGGCATGCCTCACGTGGTCCGCATGAAGGTGCCCCACGAGCGTGTCATCCGGTTTGCAGACGACATCCGCGGCCCGCTCAGCTTCCATGCCCACACGGTGGATGACCAGGTGCTGCTCAAAAGCGACGGCTTCCCCACCTATCATCTGGCGCACGTGGTGGACGATCACTTGATGGAAATCGACCTCGTGATGCGCGGCGAGGAGTGGCTGAGTTCGCTCCCCAAGCACCTGCTGCTCTTTGAATTTCTGGGATGGACGCCGCCGCGCTACGCCCATGTGCCGCTGCTGCTCAATGCAGACAGGACGAAACTCAGCAAGCGCCAGAATGCGGTGTCGGTGCAGGAGTACATCGCCAAAGGCTACCTGCCTGAGGCGATGCTTAATTTTCTGGCGCTCCTGGGGTGGAACCCGGGCACCACGCAGGAAATCTTTTCGCTCGATGAGCTTATTCAGCAGTTCTCACTCGAACGCGTGCAGAAGGCCGGCGCGGTCTTTGACTTAGAAAAGCTCGACTGGCTCCAGGGCCAGTGGATGCGCAAAATCCCGCTCCAGGAATTCACGCAGCGGATCCGACCGGTTATCGGGGAGAAGTATCCCGAGGCACTCAAGGATGATGAGCTGGAGATGAAAGCAAACTTGATTCAGGAGCGCATCACCTTCTTCCGCGAAGCTCCCGAAATGCTCAGTTTCTTCTATCGTGCTCCGCACGTGACTGTCGAACTGATGGCGAACCCCAAACAGAAAGTGAAAGCGGAAGACTTGCGCGCAATCCTCGATGCTCTCACCGCTCTTCTCTCAGTAATTCCCGACGACGAATGGACCAATGAGAACTTATTCGCCAGCGCCAAGAAACTTGTTGCGAAGGGTAGTTGGAAACTCGGCCAACTCCTGTGGCCGCTGCGCGCCGCACTCACAGGTTTGCCCTTCAGCCCCGGCGCGACGGAAGTGGCGGTGGCGCTCGGCAAAGAGGAGACGCTCAAGCGCCTCGCAAATGCTCAAAAAATTACGGCATGACGATCCAGGAGTTCATCCCCGTCGGCTCCAAGACGACGATGCGCATCGGGGGGAAAGCCCGGTATTTCGCAGAAGTGACCACGCAAGAAGACGTGGAGCAGGCAGTGGCGTTTGCGGAGGAAAAAAGGATCCCTCTGATCGTCCTCGGCGGGGGATCGAACACGATCTTCGCCGACGGCGAGATCAATGCGCTCGTTGTGCGCATCAAGGCTGACGCAGTGAACATAGAGACCGGTAACCCTTCGACTCCGCTCAGGGTGACAGTCCAAGCGGGGAAAATTCTCGCGAGCCTCTTGAACGATCTTGCCAAACAGAACCTAGACCTCTCTCCGCTCACGGGCATCCCGGGCACGGTGGGCGGCGCAATCTTCGGCAACGCCGGCCAGGGACCCAAAGGCATCTGGATCGATCACTACATCGAATCGGTGACTGTCTATATCGACCATGCATGGAAAACTTTCTCAAAACACGACTGCGATTTCCGCTATAGGGAAAGTCTTTTTAAGGACCTACAAACTAAAAACTACAAACTAAAAACTACCCCGATCATCTGGGAAATCACAATGACCGTTCCCCCGAGACCGGAAAAAGAAGTGAAAGATGAAATAGAATCGCTCCTGGCAAAACGTTTCGAGACCCAGCCGCACCTCAAGACCGCCGGCTCGTGCTTCAAGGCGCTGCCCGACGGCACGCCGGCGTGGAAGCTGATTGACGCGGCGGGACTGCGCGGTCTCACAATCGGCGGCATCCAGGTGAGCGAGAAGCATGCGAATTTTTTACTGAACGTCGAACAGGGAACATTCGAGGATGCCCTGGCAGTGACGCGCGCAATCCGCCAAAAAGTCCCCGACATCGCGGGGATCGAGATGCGGTTGTATGGGAAGGATGG